>JAZTXJ010000116.1:0-3057 GCA_045636285.1 Eubacteriales bacterium | reverse complement strand
AAAAGGGTCGTTTGGCTCGACAGCGAGAATTATATCTTCACCGCGCATTCCGAAAAGGAGCTTGGCGGCGGGAAAATCTACCGCGCGAGCACGGGCGGCGGAGAACAGCTTGCGAGCCCTTGCATAAGCACTTGGAGCAGTAATCTGCATATCGAGGATATGACAAGCGACGGCGAGGTGCTTACCGTAAAGGCGTTTGATTTCGACGACGGCTTTGCCTCGCACGAGGTATTGTATTATATCATTCCGCTTAACAAGGTGCGCCCCCACGGTATTACGCTCACCCCCGAAAACGCGGTTACGGCGGAAAGCTACGCAAAGGTGCACACCGTTGATTGCGCCGATATTGTTGCAACGCCCGACGAAATAAAAGCGGTTACGGGCGGACGCGAATACAGCTACGAAAAGCTTATAGCAATGACTCCCGATGAAATACGCAAAGAGATTTTCGAGCCTGCGGAAGAGCATTACCGTAATTTCACGGGGCTTGGCTCTATCTTCGGCGGCGAAAGCATTACGGTAAACCTTAAGCATAAAAGCGGAGAAATCGAAAAATGGTATTTCGCGGTTTGCAACGACGAGCGCTTCCCGACCTATGAAGCGTTTATTGCCGAAACCCGCAAATATTTCTCAAAGGACCTTGCCGTAAAATATTTATACGACGAAGAATATCCGTCCTTTGCCTGCTATAACGGCGTTTTCGTATATACCGACGCGGCGCGCGGAAGCGATCACAGCTATATCTCCACGGAATATTCGATAGAATCGCACGGCGAAGGCGAAATAGTTTATCTTGCAACCGCAAAATACATAAAGGACGAATTTTACGACATTGTCGAGAACGACGAAGCGACCGACGAGCAATGCTATTTCGAAGAATACCGCTACCGCTTCGTTCTTGAAGACGGCAGGTGGGTGTTCGAAAGCTTCGGCTTGCCCTATTGAACGCTTTAACCGACGCTTACGAGAGAGGAGCCCGCAACGCTCCTCTCTTTTCTGTTATCTATTATCCAAATCCAACATTTTTCCCTTATTTCCTATTGACAATCGGGGAAAATTCTGTTATAATGGTCGCACCTCTGTTGTTTGGGGGTCTTTTTGTTGTGCAAAAGGTTTTCGATTTCCTCCTTTTGCGGCAAAAGCGTTCCGAACAAAAACAGAGGGAGGTAACATTAATATGGAGGTGCCGAAAACTATGGCGGGTAAAGAAAAAAGAGTCAAAGTAACTCTCGTTTGCACAGAATGCAAGCAAAGAAACTATGACACGGCAAAGAATAAGAGCAATACCCCCGATCGTCTCGAGATGAACAAGTATTGCCGTTTCTGCCGCAAGCACACTCTTCACAAGGAAAGTAAGTAAGGAGGGCGTTTGAAATGACTAAGCTTATGAAATCGCTTTCCGTGCTTCTCGCAGTACTTATTGCGATGACACTTTCGTTCTCTGTTCTCGCAGAGGAAAGCACTGCCGACGAATCTGCCGTTTCGACCGAAGAATCGGTTGAAGCTTCCACCGAAGCAAGCGCAGAGGAATCGAAGGCTGAAGAATCGAAGACCGAAGAATCGAAGTCCGAAGCTTCTACCGAAGCTTCTACCGAAACTTCCAAAACCGAAACTTCCAAGAACGAAGTAAGCAATATTGTTGTTGAAGAGGAAAGTAACTTCCCCTGGGCAAGAGTAATTACTCTTATCGTAATCGTTGTTCTTATCGTTGCAGCGATCATTCTTGCAAAGACAAACACTGCACTCGGCGAAAAGATCAGCAAGTTCTTTAAGGAATACTGGAGCGAAATCAAGAAGGTTTCTTGGTCTTCCCCCAAGGACACTCTTAAAGCAACCGGCGTTGTTCTCGTTTTCGTTGTAGCGGCAGCAGCAGCTATCGGCTTGCTTGACCTCTGCTTCACGTGGATCGTTAAGCTTCTTGCCGAAATATTCAATTAATAAAAAGGAACGGTTTATATGGGTTTACCACAGGAAAGCACTCCCCTTTGGTACGTAGTGCACACCTATTCGGGATATGAAAACAAAGTTGCCACGAATATCGAAAAAATCGTGGAAAACCGCGGACTCCATGACCTGATTCTCGCGGTAAACGTGCCTGTCGAGAAGGTTATAGAGACCACCGAAAAAGGCGAAAAGGAAATCGAAAGAAAACTGTTCCCCAGCTACGTTCTCGTTAAGATGGTGATGAACGACGAAACCTGGCACATCATCCGCAACACCACCGGCGTTACCGGCTTTGTCGGACCCGGATCGCGCCCTGTTCCTCTTACAGATGAAGAGGTTGAGCGCATGGGCGTTGAAGTGAGAACGATAGAAATCAAGTTCCAAGTCGGCGACAGCGTTCGCATCACCGACGGACCTCTTTCGGGCTTTATCGGCGTGGTCGAGGAAATTTCCGCAGACCTCAAGACCGTAAAGGTAACCGCTTCCCTCTTCGGAAGAGAAACAAAGGTCGAATTAAACACCAATCAGGTTTCGGCATTAGACGAATAATTCACCCTGCACGGCTTTAACATTGCCAAAAGAACCGTGCAACCGTTTAAAACGGAAAAGTGGGAGGGACATTGATCCCGAAATCAAAATTACCACAATGGAGGTATTATCAGCATGGCAAAGAAAGTTGTAGGCTACATTAAGCTTCAGATCCCCGCAGGTAAAGCTACTCCCCAGCCGCCTATCGGTCCCGCACTCGGTCAGTACGGCGTAGCTATCCCTATGTTCACGAAGGAATTCAACGAACGCACCAAGAACGACATCGGTCTTATCATCCCTGTCGTTATTACCGTTTACGCTGACCGTTCCTTCACCTTTATCACCAAGACTCCCCCCGCAGCTGTTCTTATCAAGAAGGCTTGCGGCATCGAAAAGGGTTCCGGCGTTCCCCAGTCCAACAAGGTTGCTACCATCACCAAGGAACAGGTTCGCAAGATCGCTGAAACCAAAATGCCCGACCTCAACGCGGCTAGCATCGAAGCAGCTATGAGCATGGTTGCAGGTACCGCACGCAGCATGGGCGTTACCGTAGTTGACTAAGGAGGGTTTTGACGATGAAAAGAG
>JAZTXJ010000115.1:0-10021 GCA_045636285.1 Eubacteriales bacterium | reverse complement strand
CCACTTCACGATGCGAAGCATCGCTCCACGCACCGAAGGTGTGCTTATCGTGCCGCAAGGCACACTTAGTTCGAAAAAGACCACATTTGTCCGATAGACAAATGTGGTCTTTTTCGTGGCACGCCGCAAGGGATTCGAACCCCTGACCTACTGGTTCGTAGCCAGTTACTCTATCCAGCTGAGCTAGCGGCGCATATTCAACGCGTTATATATTACCACAATTAAACGCGATTGTCAAGAGAAAAAACGAAATATTTTTTATCTTTAAAGGTTTTTAAAAAAGGGCACGAGAGAAAAGCTTTTTTAAAGCCTTCTCTCGCGTTTATCTTATTGATTTACTTGTGAATCTTCGATTCCAATTCCTCGATACGCTGTCTTAAAGAAGCGAGCTCCTGTGCAACGGGGTCGGGGATATTGAGCTGATCGAGCGTTTGCACGGGCTCGACCGTTTTTCCGCGCACGACGCGCGCAGGCACGCCGACAGCGGTCGAATTTTCGGGTATATCCTTCAAAACCACCGCGCCTGCGGCTATTTTCGAATTATCGCCGATAGTGATCGGACCCAAAACCTTTGCGCCCGCGCCGATCATAACGTTGTTACCGATCGTCGGGTGGCGCTTACCGATATGCTTACCCGTACCGCCGAGCGTTGCGCCCTGATAGATAGTGCAGTTATCGCCGATAATGGTCGTTTCACCGATAACCACCGCACAGCCGTGGTCGATAAAGAGTCCCTTCCCTATCGTTGCGGCGGGGTGGATTTCGATACCCGTTATATTGCGCGCCCACTGGCTCACAGCACGCGCGGCGAAATATTTTTCTTGTCTGTAAAGCTTATTCGCAATACGGTGCGCCAGAACCGCGTGAAGTCCTGGATAGAGGAGTAAAACCTCTGCATCGGTTCTTGCGGCGGGGTCGCGCTCGCGGATAGACGATACCTCGGATTTGAGCTCACCGAGATATTTATCCGCTTTTGCTTTAAGCTCGCGCAGGCGAAGCTCGAATGCTTCGATTTCTGCGTTCAAATCGTAATTGTTCATTAAAACACTCCGATAATTATCCGTTTGCACGGTTAGCGATAGCGTTTATCTTCACCGTGTCGTTATAAATATATAGTTCGAATACGAGCGTGCGCGTTTCATCGGGAAGAATATCGCGCCTGAACGTTCCGTTGTTTTCAAAAATCCTATAACTTACCTCGTATATTTCGCAGGTAAGGTCTTCGTTATCGGGCTGCGGCAGATTCATACTGTGAAGCTTAATATGAATATCGTATACTCCCTGCATGGTGAACCGTTCGGGAATATCCTCGCCGTGCTCTTCGATATATTCGTTTGTGAAAAATCCCTTGTAATTTTCATATTCGCCGTTTACAAGGCATTTGAAATAGTTGTAAAAGAACTCCGAGGCTTCGCCCGCCGTAACGGTTGCTTCGGTAAGAACGCTTTCGGAACCGTAGCGGTCGAAATAAACGCTTCTGTTAAGCCCCATATACATTCTGTTTTCGAGAATGTTAATATCGTAATCGGGCTCAAAAAAACGGAAATCGTCATAGGAAATTTCCTCGGGTTCGGGCTTCAAAAGCCCTTCTGCGAGCATAAGCAAGCCCAAAAGCAAGCCGAGCGCAAGAAAAGCGCACACTATCGCAGTGAGTGCTTTTTTTATTTTCTGTTTGTCTGCCGTTGTGTCGCGTCTGTTTTCGGGCGCAACGTGGCGCCGTTCTTTTTTAATTTTCATAAGCCATATAATCGGTATGGGGAGCAGATCGCCCCCCATACAACATTACCGTTTACTGATTAACAAAACGTTTGAGGTTATCGCAGCCTATACGGATGCCCTTGAGCGCATCTTCCATACCTTCGAATTCGATACAGAGATATCCGTCGTAGCCGTTACGCTTTAAGGTCTGTACGCACTGACGAACGGGAACGTCGCCGTGACCGATGATCGAGCCGCGGAGATAGTTGCCGCCGCGGGACTGGAACCAGCCTTCACCCGGTGCATCGAGCGAGCCGCTCTTCTTGTGGAAGTCCTTTGCGTGAGCGTGAACCGCATACTTGGAAAGCAAGCCGACAGCATAGTTGTGGTCTGCATCCGCGCATGCAAAGTTACCGATATCAACCAAAGCACCGAAGTTATCGTGGCCGACAGCGTTGATAAGCTTTTCTACTCTGTCGGGGTCCTGAGCAAAGAAGCCGTGGTTTTCGATACAGGTCTTAATGCCCTTTGTTTCAGCATATTCGGTTACTTCGCGGTATGCTCTTGCGAGAATGGGAAGAACGGTATCGAAGCTCTTCCACTTATTTGCGCCCATGTAACCGGGGGTAGCGTCGTGGCGCATTGCCAAGCAGCCGTAAGCCGCCGCAACGTCAACCAAGCCCTTTACGCGTGCGATTTCAGCATCGGTATCTCTGTTAAGAAAATCAGAGCCGACACAGAAGCAAACCGCCTGAATACCGACTTCCTTACAGTAGTCGCCGATATCCTTCGCGTATGCGATATAACCTTCGTGGTCTTCGGCATATTTTGCGGTTTCGACAAAGTCTACGCCTTCGCCGCCGAATTCCTTTACCTTATCTATACAGCCCTTGATACCGAGAGATTCATCGGTATTGTAGCCGTGGAAGCTATAAAGACTTACGCCTATTTTCATAATAAATTTTACCTCTTAAACTGAAAATTATCCGAGTGTGATTTCGGCTTGTTATACGGCGAACCGTACCGCGAAATCTGCGTTACCGAATCTTCACCCGTGATTACAGACGCGCCGGTACACTTTCGTTATTACCGGCACGTTGTAAGCAACCGCAACGAAAGGTGTTTTGATATTCAAAGGAACGGAAGCGTTCGATTGAATGCATTAAGCCTTTCGACTGCGCGGATTATTTTCGGTTAATGATATGTTTTGTTTTAATTAGTTGAGAGTGATAGTGGGGATCTTGGACCAGTCGTTGATACCGATGATACCGCCGCCGTCACGGAGAGTTACGTTCTTGAACTGACCAACGGTCTTACCGCCGAGGTTGAACGAAACGGAAAGCTGGATCTTGTCGCCCTTTTCGGGTGCGAAGGGTTCGTCATCGGAACCGAGGTCGGACCAAGCGAGAGCAACTTCATAGGTGGTGATTTCGCCTTCGCGGGTTACGCAGAAGGTATCGCAAACCTTTTCCTTGTTACCCTGCCATACGGTGGTGAGAAGCTCGCCGCTTTCGGGGTTCAATGCGAAGCCGTACTGACGCATAAGGTTATCGTTGGTAGAGGTCTGGTTAACAGCCCAGTCCCAGTTTTCATCGATGTAATCGGTTTCTCTGCCGTTTGCACCGAAGTTAACCTGGATAGAGGTCTGGTTGTACATATCGCCTGCGTTGGAAGCACCGAGATCGTTATCGTGGATGGGAGAGTCAACTACAACGCCGAGGTAGAGGTAATCTGCATCGTAGGTCATGTAAACCTGTGCGGTTGCGAAGTAGTTGTTCTTTTCGAACTGTGCGTAGGAAACGAGCTTGTTATCGGGAGTAACGTCCCAAATGAGGCTGCCGTATTCCTTGGAATCAACCTTACCGTCGATCGTGGGAGCGGACTTAGCTGCCTTGATCTTAGCGTCGAGGCCGGTGTTAGCTACGAAGCCGTGGGGGAACAAGGGGTTAGCGGTGGTGGAGATTGCGCTGATCTTGTCTGCGTAATCCTTGTGGATAACGATAACAAAGCCGTCTTCGGGAATCTTGGTGGATTCGTCAGCTTCGCCTACTGCGTCGAAGGACTTGCGAACGTAGGAGAAGGTTTCGTGGTCGTATTCAGCAACTACTACTGCGAAGTCAGCAACATCGGAAGAGAAGCCCTTGATGGTTTTGCCGAATTCGGTGGTGTAAACACCAACGTCGCCTGCAACGAGGATTTCGTCAAACTTCGAAATCTGAAGCGAGGTAGCATCGGTAGCTCTGAGCGATACTCTTGCGCCGTTACCGGTAGCAACGCTCCAAGAAACGTACTTGTTGGTGAAGGTTACCTTGTCTTCATCTTCTGTGGAGGTTTCGCCTTCAGAGGTTTCGCCGGAAACTTCTTCGGAGGTTTCGCCTTCAGAGGTGGTGGTGGAAGCATCTTCGGAAGTAGCGGTAGAAGCGTCTTCGGAAGTGGTGGAGTCCTTGGAGCTTTCTGCTGCAGAGGATTCTACGTCGCTGGTATCAGCGGTAGAAGAGGTCTGGAACGCAGAGCTGCTTTCGTCTGCTCCGCCGCCGCAAGCAACGAAGGAAACTGCCAAGAAGCATACGAGGATGAGTGCGAGAATTTTCTTCATAATAGATACAACTCCTTACTTTATAATTTTATCTCTTTTTTGAAGAACGAATTTTAATAACCGCAAACACTGCCGCGGCAACAACGATCAACGCGCCGACTGCGATAAGAATTATCATCAGCAGGTTGCCGTTGCCTTCGTCGCCCGAGTTATCGCTCGAAGCATCGCTTACCTCGGTACCCTCTGCGGGTTCGACGATTACTGTGATTTCGACGGTATTGGAAACGTTGTTACCGTCGGTTACCGAAAGACGTGCGGTATAGGTACCGGGCTGGCATCCGTAGCTCTGCGCTTCGAAATAGCCGTTACCCTCTGCGAAGAAGTAAAGTCCTTCGGGTTTTTCGATATTTGCTATTTTAAGTTCGGATTTTTTGTTGTCTTCATCGGTAATTTCGAGTCTGCCGTTTGCAAAGCTTTCGACCTTCATTACCAACGTTGCGCCCTCTTTGATAACGGGAGCCGCTTCTTTATACTGACCGGAAATGAACTTATACGTAAGCTCGTAAATTTCGCGTCCCACGCCGGATTGCGTTGCACTGCGGTAGAGGTTATCGCCGACCTGATACATCGTGATCATACCGTCTTCCATAATGCCCGCGCCGTAAGCCGCGCTTACGTATTTCGCAAAGCGCTTTGCGTATTCGCTCTTGCCTACGTCTACTTCGAATTCGATACCGTTAAGACCGAGCTTTTTCGCAACTGCCGCCGCGTCGTTACATACCTCGGGCTCTGCCTGACCGACTTCACTGCTGCCGTCGAACGCATAGCCGCTTTGCATGGTAACCGAGTCGAAGCCGAGATCCATCGCTTCATCGATACCGACAGAGCTGTAATAAGGGATCCACATGGTTTTGTAGCCCTTTTCGTGCGAATATTTATTGAAATATTCAACGAGCTTGGATTCGTGTGTGGTGAGCTGATGGTTGATCGCTTCCGCGAACCAGTAAAAGCCCTTTAATTCGAGGTTATCGAATCCGCTTGCCGCAAACTGCTGTTCTGCGTAATCGATATACCACTTAACTATCTTCGAACGGCTGTCAAGCGAGTTCGAGGAAATGCTCGCGCCGTCGATTTCGCCGAACGCGTCGTGATAATAACCGACAAAGGGAACCGAGAAGAACACGGGGTACTTATAATCGTCTGCAAGACCGAGTTCGGATTTGAGCTCGCCTACAACCGTGTTCAATGCGCCCATATTGCGATCTGCAGTCATTGTCTTTGCGACAAAGTTCTTCATATCTGCCTGACGCATATATCCGTCGCTCGAGCTTGTTTCGGGCATACCGAGGAAGAGCAATGCATCGAACATTGTATCGGTAGCCTTACCGCTCGCATCAACGTATGCGAAATAGGGCTTCATCATTTGTGTGGTATACTGCGAAGCGATATACATAAGGCAAATGCTCTTGATACCGTCGATATCGCCTGCATACGCGTTTTTATCCTTGCTTTCATACTTGGGAGCGGTTTCCGCGCCGGAAAGATCGCTTCCGCCGTGTACCGAAATTTCATCGGTATAGGTGAAAATATCGCTCGAAAATACTGCGCGGACATAACGTGCTTTATAGGTTTTATCGAGCGTTGCTTTGATAACGACACGCTTCGAAGCGGAGTCTGTCGCAAGAAGTGCGTTTTCGGTTCTGCCTGCGAAGCCGTAGTTTTCACCGTCTTCCGAAACGTAAACCTCGAGATAACGCGAGCAAATAATACCCGCAGACTTGCTTTGAAGCTGACCGAGCGAAACGGCGTTTACAGCCATAACCGATTCAAGATCGATAGTGACCGAAACCGAGGTTCCGCGGTAAAGCTTAACGAACGCGGTATCGCTGTAAGAAGCCTGCTGTGCGATCTTACCGTCGGTAAGTGCGCGTTCCTGTTTATAGGCTTGCTTGGGATAAGCGTTTGCGGTAGGAGTGGAATACTCCAAGGTATATTTCTTGCCCACCGAAATAACGTCGTCAGCCGCGCTTACGGCAGAGCCGAGCAGCGGAACGAGCATTAAAAGAGCAAGCAAGAAGCCTAAAATGCGTTTTGTCATACAGTCACCCGTTTATGCGGCGTTGTTGTAATCCACAACAGCCTGATCCATAGCGGTCTTGACCGCGGTTTCCATAGCTTCCCAGGAAGAAGCGAGGGTGTTTGCACCGGAGTTGGAGATAACGCTACCGTAAAGGCTTACGAGAGAGCCCCATTCATAGATCGCGCCGATGTCATAGAAACGGTTGTTATAAACGATATCGAGCATTTCTGCATCGTCATCGGACTGAACTGCCTGAAGCTGAAGGGTGGTCTGGTAGTATGCGCGGATAACGTCTGCATTGTGGAAGCCAAGAGTCTGAAGCGCGAAGGTTACGATTTCAAGACGGCTCTTGGGAACGGTGGTGGGGATTGCGATAGCGGAGGACTGATAACGGTTAACGGTGTTGCAGTAGTTTTCCTGTTCCTTGTTGAGCTTCGGAATGGGAAGTACGCCGAATTCGAAATCGAGGTTTGCGCTCTTGAGGATCGAAATCGAGCCGCTGGTGGTGTTATAGAAAAGACCTCTGCCGTTTACAAACATTTCTTCGAGCTCTGCAAAGCCGTACTGCGAGGGGCTGGTGGTGGACTGACCTGCGATAAGCTCTGCACGCTGGGTGTTCTGGGTATCGGACATGAGCTCGTAAACCTTATCGAACGCGCCGACAGCACTCTGGTCCATAACGTTGATATAGAGCTCGTCGTTTTCGTTCTTTTCAACGGTAGCAATGCCGCAGCCGTTCATCATAACGGTTGCGCCGTAGGAGTGAGAAAGGTTACCGTAGGTTGCGTTGAAGCCCCACTGACCGTTTTCGTCAGCCTTGGAAACCTCGCGGCACATTTCGTAATAAAGATCGATAGTGAATTCGCCGTTACGAACGATTTCATAAATATCGCCCTTGCCGGAAACCGCGCTGTTGGTCTTATACATATCTTTATTGTAAAGAGTGAGGTAGGTGTTGTCGTCGTCGGTGAGAAGTGCATCACCTGCGAGGAGGTAATGTCTGCTGCCGAGTGCGAGCGAATCGATCGCCTGAGCGTCCCACCAGGGATGGTCGATGTTCATAATATCGTCGAGCGACCAGTAGTATCTCGAGGAGATACCCTTTACAAGACGGTCAACGGAATCGACGATGATGTCGTATTCATCGGTGCCGCCCTGAACGAGAAGTGCAACTTCATCGGTCGGGTACTGAGCGGCAGATACGTCGAAGGTGATACCGTAGGTTTCTTCGATAATATTGTTACGTTCCTGAACTGCGCTGTTAATGGTGTTGCCTTCGAGTTCTTCAAGATAGGTGAACTGCTGAACACCGTACTTGTGACGTCCGGTATCTACGCAAAGAATGCGGATAGGTTCGGAGTCTTCGTAATTTTTGTCCTTATACGGAAATTCGCCGTAATCTGCAGGACCGTAGTTGAATTCCACTTCATTGGCTTTTGAATTTTCTGTGGAAGCAGCGGAAGATTCATCACCGCTATTGCCGTTACAAGCCGCAAATACGCTCGCGCAAAGCAATACAGAGAGAATCAGACAAATGAGTCTAATGTGCTTTTTCATAAAAACCTCCGTGTATTTAGGCACTAAGTTACACAGTGCCCCTATTATTTGCCGATATTATATCACAATGCTCAAAATAAAGCAAGTGTTATGTTGTATTTTTATGTAACTTTTTAACGCAAGATGAAAGCAAAATTAACAGAACTTTTGTTTGTAAAAAGAAAAAGCTCCGCGCTTTTTACGCGGAGCAAAATTCATTTTAACCCTCTACCTTTTCGAGAATCCAGAGAATGCTGTGGAATTCGAGCGTGGTGGGTGCGTGCAGACCGAAGTTCATTAACTGGTCGCCGCGGTAGGTAACGCCGGTGAAGCGTTCCTTATAAAGCGCTTCGGGATCGAGCCCGCGAAGCTGAATGCGTTCGTTATTGCCGTAAAGGCGGACGTGGGTGAGCACGTAGCCCGCAACGCAGATCGATTTATCCTGCGAAACGGTACACCAAGCAGAGCAGGGCTCTTCGTGCGGGTTGCGGAGTCTGTGGTATCTGCCGTTTGCGAGCATACCGCCGATTTCCTTATAAAGCGCGGCGGTTTCGCGAACCTTTTGCTGTTCTTCGGGAGAAAGCGCGGTCGGGTCTAATTCATAGCCGAACGAGCCTGTAAGCGCAACGGTGAAGCGGGTATCGAAGGGGGTAACGTGCGCTGTTTGGTGGTTAGGCGAAGCCGAAACGTGCGCGCTCATTGCCGACATCGGATAAACGAGGCTGGTGCCGTACTGAATACGCAAGCGTTCGATAGCATCGGAGTTATCGCTCGTCCATACCTGCGGCATATAGTAAAGCATACCCGCATCGAATCTTCCGCCGCCGCCCGAGCAAGATTCAAACAATACGTCGGGAAATTCCTCGTTCAAGCGTTCGAGCACCGAATAAAGACCGAGATAGTAACGGAAATCGACCTCGCGCTGACGGTCTGCGCCGAGCGAGGGGCTTCCCGCTTCGCTCATATTGCGGTTGAAGTCCCACTTAACGTAGGAAATACCGCCTTCGCGGAGCACCTTTGCAACAGATTCGTAGATATAATCGCAAACGTCCTTGCGGGTGAGGTCGAGAATAAGCTGATATCTGCCCTCGGAGCGCGGACGGTTATTGTAGTGCAGGCACCAATCGGGGTGAGCGCGGTAAAGGTCGCTGTCGGGGGAGATCATTTCGGGTTCGAACCATATACCGAGCTGAACACCCTTTGCGTTCAAATGGTCGGAAATGCGCTTGATACCGCCGGGCATCTTCTTTTCGTTAACGTACCAGTCGCCGAGCGAGCAGTTATCGCTGTCGCGCTTGCCGAACCAGCCGTCGTCGATTACCATTAATTCTATACCGAGCTCCGCGCAGGAATCGCCGATTTTTATTAATCTTTCGGAATCGAAGCCGAAATAGCAGGCTTCCCAGCTGTTAAGAAGCACAGGGCGTCTTATATCGCGGTATTTGCCGCGTGCAAGTCTTTCGCGGAAAATGTTCGAAAAGTTATAGGAAAGCGTATCCAAGCCCTCTGCCGAATAGCTCATAACGCATTCGGGAGTGGTAAATTCCTCGCCCGAGCCGAGCTTCCACGAGAAATTATCGGGGTTAAGACCGATAACCGCGCGTGCGGAATCGAACTGATTTGCCGCAATTTCGGCGGTAAAGCTGCCCGAATACACGAGAACGAAGCCGTAAGCATCGCCCGAAACCTCATCTGCCTTCGGAGAGGTAAGAATAAGGAAGGGATTGTGCACGTGCGACGAAGCACCGCGGCGGGAGGACATAATATATCTGCCGTGCTTCAAGGGAGCGCGTTCGATATTTCTTTCGCGGCAGTGGGTACCGAAGTTCGAAATAACGTCGTAATTGATATGATCGAAATCGACAGCCGCCGAAGCCGCCGCATCGATAGTAACCGTTTCTTCGCCCTTATTGATTATTTTGGTATAGCGGGTGATAATATCGTATTCCTCGAGCACGCAGTAATAAAGCTCAACGGCGATATTGCTCACGCTGTCATACATTTCGACAACAAGAGTTTCGCATTCGCTTTCGTTTTCGATATATACCGCGGGAAGTCCCTTAATGCCCGATTTACCCTTTTCGATTCTTCTGCCGACAACGCGAAGGTCGACGATAACCGAACCGTCGGGGTTGGTTATTTCGAGCGCAGGGGTACGCATATCCGCTCTG
>JAZTXJ010000114.1:0-6314 GCA_045636285.1 Eubacteriales bacterium | reverse complement strand
CCCAATTTCTTTTTATAATAAAATAGACACTTTCAGTGTGAAAGTGTCATAGTGGGTTAAAGTAATAAGTGATATTGTGAGACAGGTCTCACAGTGATATTTCGCCTAATGGCAAAGTGATATTAAAACCTTGCGGTTTCAGTGTTATTATATTCGCCTATAAAACTGTCCGAAGGACAATATCACGATGCGAAGCATCATATAACTGCGAAGCAATATAACTCGCCTTCGGGGCCCCCGCAAAACAAGGTTTTGTGGGGTGGATATGGCGAATATAACTGAGGCGCACTTCCTTACGGAGTGCGCCTCTTCGGCAGTCCTTTTGTTTTGCGGATTTTCTCACTGCTGTTCCCTCACTGCGCGGATATGCTTCTGCCAAAGCCTGCGCGGGAAGAGAAACGGGCGGTGTTTTTTTAGAAATTTGTTGTTGATGTGCAAAATAGATAAAAAACGCGCAAGAAATTTTATTGCTAAATAATCCAAAAGAATGCGAACGAGATTGACACCCGACAATAAGTGTGATATAATGTTTTGGATTATATTTTGGATTGAATTTCGGGAGGGCATAATGAAGAAGGAAAACAGAAACTTTAAATCGGAACAGACTCCCGAAGGACTGTTTATCGGCAGAAACGCCGTTGTCGAATTGCTCAAAAGCGGCCGCACGGTAGACAGGGTATATATAAAGAACGATCCCGCAGAGGGCGTTCTCGGAAAAATAATCTCGCTCGCAAACGAAAAGCGTGTTCCGATTATCGAAACCGATAACCGCAAGCTCGATAAGCTTGCCGAGGGCAACGTGCATCAGGGCGTTATTGCTGTTGCCGCCGAAACCGATTATCTTTCGGTGGACGAGCTTCTTATGCAGGTTGCGAAAAAGGGCGAAAAGCCGTTTTTCCTTATCTGCGATTCGATTAACGACCCCCACAATCTCGGCGCGCTTATAAGAAGCGCAAACTGCGCGGGCGTAAACGGAGTTATAATCCCCAAAAGACGCGCTGTCGGCGTAAACGGTACCGTCGCGAAATCGAGCGCGGGCGCCGTGTTTGCAATGCCTATCGCGCGCGTTTCCAACCTTGCGAACGCAGTAAAAACGCTCAAGGAAAACGGCGTTTGGATCTGGGCGGTCGAAGCGGGAGGAAGACCCTATTACGAGCAGGACTTCAAGGGCTCGTGCGCGCTCATTCTCGGCAGTGAGGGCGAAGGCGTTTCGGATATTCTTAAAAAAGAAAGCGATTTTATCGCGGGGATTCCGATGTACGGCACAGTCAATTCGCTGAACGTTTCGAACGCAGGCGCAATAGTGATGTTCGAAGCCGCAAAGCAACGCAATTCTTGATTTATTCGTAAAATATAAAGCAGGTGAATTTTATGGCAGGCAAAGCGGGAAATAACCCGCCGAAGAAGGATATACTCGATATCCTCCGCGAAGCCGAGGAACAGAATCACGCCGATAGGGACGTGAATCTTTCACGGCGTAAGCCCGAAATGGAAAAAACAAAGCTTGCATCGGCAGATGAAGCGCCCAAAAAGCGCACCAAGGTAACGAAGCGTATTAATGCCGAAACCGCAGAGCTTATTGATCAATACAGTACATATAAAGAAGAAAAATCGTTGAGCGATACCCAGAAATTAAGGCTCAAGCTGGCAGAGCAGAACGAAAGCAACGAGCTTTTGGGCTATCTTGCCGAGGAAAAGCCTGCGGGTAAGAGCGAGCGTGTCGAAAAGCTTTACGACATTATTAACGACGCGCGCACGCGCACGCTGACCGATCTCGAAAAGCAACCTCCCGCGGGTATAAGCGCTAACCGTTTTTCCGACGACAGCGGAGAAATCAAGAACGAGGAATACACCCAGGAGCAAATGTTCCCCATGGGCGATACTCTGCGCTTCGAAGCCGCAGTCGATGAAAGCGAGGTTGCAAGCTTCGATTCCGATTACGAGCATCTTACCGAAAAGGTAACGGGACGCGAGCTTCATTTCGAAAACGAAAACGAAACCGAAGGTCAGGTCAAGTTCGTTACCGACGATGAGCACATTCCCGTGCTCGGCGAAGAAGAGCTCGACGAAACCGATATAAATCTCCGCCTTGCCTTCGAAATGATGGAAGACGAGGACGGCACACTCAAAAAGATTGCCGAAAAGAACCGCGAAAAGAGCGCGCGCGAAAAAGCAGAACGCGAAGGCGATGCGCTTGTTAAATACACCTCGCGCGAGCAGAATTCCGAAATAGCTTCGGTATACCGCAAGCGTATGCGCAAATCGCTTATCCGTATTATTATCGTTTCGATTCTTGCGCTCGGTATACTTTTCCTGGAGCTTGCCACAAAGGAAAGCTCGCTCCACGGCGATTTTGCAAAGCAGGGAAGATACGGTATCATTTATATTCTTATCGATCTTCAGCTTCTCTTCTTTATCGCTATCGCAATGCTCGATTCTATGCGTAACGGTATGGCGGGTATTATAAAATGGAAGCTTAATACCGATAGCCTGCTTGTCGTTTCGGTGTTCTTTGCGGCGGCGTATTCGCTGGTAATACTGTTCAGCGATCCCTATGCTGCAGATCTTAAGCTTTATAACCTTCCCGCAGCGTTTGCTTCGCTTTGTGCGGCGGTTTCCGCATATATGTGCGCGAAGAAGGATTACCGTTGCTTCCGTATAGTTGCTTCGAAGCGCCCCAAATATACCGCTTGCGAGCTTACGGGCGGAACCAAGGAAGCCGATGAATTTTACAAATATCTCTTCGAGGACAGCGATATTTATACGGTAAAGCGCACTCATTTCGCAGACGGTTTTGTCGAAAGAACCGAAAAGCGTCCGAAATCCGAAGACGTGCTTAACTTTATCGTTCCCGTTATATTCCTTGCGGGCGCGGCCTTGTTTGCCGTAATGAGCCTGCTCGGAAGCGAAACCGTTTCCGCTTATGCGGCGTTTTCGATAATTATTGCGGCGAGCGTCCCCGCGACGTCGTTCTTTATGATAACCCTTCCCGTCGTTTCGGCAAACCGTATCGGCGCAAAGCATTCCACAGCGTTTGTGGGCAATGCGATAGCCGAAGAATACGCCACCGCTTCGGTGCTTTCCTTTGCCGATACCGAGGTTTATCCCGCAAGCCTTGTAAAAATAACCAATATCCGTATGTACGGCGATTACCGTATCGATGCCGTGCTTACCGACCTTGCGAAGCTCTTTAAATACGTCGGCGGCCCGCTTTCGAAGGTGCTTTCGGCAACCTTGAGCGAAAACGTCGAAAAGCCCGCTCTTATCCGCGTTATCGAAAGCGCGAACGACGGACTTTGCGTTGCAATGGACGGACATAACTATTTCCTCGGTAAAAAGAGCTATATGCGCCGTTACCGCTTCGAATCTCCCATCGATGAGGGCGACGATACCTACGAACGCGGAGTAGGCTCGGTAATGTACGTCGTTATCGACGAAAGACTTGCCGCGAAGCTGTATATCAAATATACTATCAATCCGCTTTTCGATTCGCTCTTGAAGGATATGTATAAAGCGGGGCTCTGCCTCGGCGTAAAAACGCTCGATCCCAATATCAATAACGATCTTATCGCATCGGGCATAACCTTCCGCAAATGCCCTATCTCGGTGCTCCGCGGAAACGATCCCGAAGAGGTCGCGGGCGAAACCGAACGCGTGAACAGCGGTATCGTGTGTAACTCCTCGCTCCACAACTTCTTAAAAATGTTCGCGCTTTGCGATAAAGCACGTCATATCACAAAAAGTAATGTCATAATCAGCATAATCAGCGTCTTCCTTTCGTTCGTTGCGGTCGCATTTCTTGCCGTAACAGGCGATATTGGGGCGATAAGCTCGCTTCATGCGGTCGCTTTTCAGCTGTTTTGGCTGCTTCCCGTGTGGTTGATATCGATTTTTATGATGAGAAAATGACTAATTTTTAAATTTTTGGTGATTAGTCATAAAAATATCGAAATTGCACTTGATTATTTTAACTCTGTGATATATAATACATAATATGTATTAATATATTGCTTGGAGGATTACTTAATATGGCGAAATTCACTTCTTCTCAAATTAGAAATATTTGTCTTGTCGGACATAGCGGCGACGGTAAAACGTCTTTTGCAGAAGCTATGCTCTATCTCGCAAAGGTAACCGACAGACTCGGCAAGCCCTCCGAAGGCAACACCGTATGTGACTTCGATCCCGAAGAAATAAAGAGGGGCTATTCGATCTCCACATCTCTTGCCAGCCTTGAATGGAACGGTAAAAGAATAAATATACTTGATGCACCCGGTATGTTCGGCTTTGCAGGCGAAGCAAAGGCGGCTGCTGCAGTTGCGGCAAGTACCGTTATCGTTGTCGATGCAAAGAGCGGCTGTAAGGTTGGTACCGAGCTTGCTTGGGAATATTCCGCAGGTAAGCCCAAAGCCTTCTTTGTAAACAAGGTTGACGATGAAAACTCCAATTTCGAAAACACCTTCAACGGTTTGCGTGAACAGTTCGGTACTTCGGTCTGCCCGCTTCTTATCCCCTTCAATGAAGGCACCGGCGAAGTAGGTCTTTATAACCTTATTACCGATGAAGTATTCACCTGCGAAAAGAAAACCGGTAAGCGTATCGAAATTTCGCTTCCCGATAAGTATAAGGATAAGATCGAAGAATATAAGATCGCTCTCAATGAATCTCTCGCGGTTACAAGCGAAGAGCTCATGGAAAAATTCCTTATGGAAGAACCCTTTACCGATGAAGAAAAGCACCAGGCGCTTAACGCCGGTCTTTTGAGCGGCGACATCGCTCCCGTATTTGCAGGCTCCTCTACCGATCTTGCAGGTATCCGCTTCTTCCTCGATACCGCTGCAGCATCCTTCGTATCTCCTCTCGATATTATGAAGTATGCCGACGAAAACGGCGAAACGCAGCTCTTTGTGTTCAAGGTTCTTTCCGATAACTTCGGTAAGAAGGTATTCTTCAAGGTTATGAACGGTACCTTGAAGAAGGATCAGGTTCTCAATAACATCACCACAGGTCAGCAGGAAAAATTCTCGAAGATCTGCGTATGTATCGGTAAGAAGGAAATCGAAGTTGAAGAGCTCGTTACCGGTGATATCGGTTATGCGGTCAAGCTCGTAAATACCGGTGTTAACGATACTCTCGGCAACAGCACCGCAGGTAACGAATTCACCAAAATCGAATTCCCCGCACCCTACTATACAATGGCTATCAAGCCCGTTTCCAAGAACGATGAAGATAAGGTTTCTCAGGGTATCGTAAGACTTCTCGAAGAAGACCCCACTCTCCGTTATGCAAACAACGCAGAAACCAAGCAGATGACTATCTCCGGTATGGGCGATATCCACCTCGACGTAGTGTGCAGTAAGCTCAAATCGCGTTACGGCACCGCAGTTGCGCTCGAAGAACCGAAGATCGCATACCGCGAAACTATCAAGAAGAGCATTTCCGTTGAAGGCAAGCACAAAAAGCAGTCGGGCGGTTCGGGTCAGTACGGCCACGTTAAGATCACCTTCTCCCCCGGCGAAGATGACGGACTCACCTTCACCCAGAGTGTTGTCGGCGGTAACGTTCCCAAGAACTTCTACCCCGCAGTAGAAAAGGGTCTTCAGGAAGCAATGCAGAAGGGCGTTCTCGCAGGATTCCCTGTGGTTAACCACAAAGCAGACCTCTTCGACGGCTCCTACCACCCCGTTGACTCCAACGAAATCTCCTTCAAGCTCGCGGCTAAGCTCGCGTTCAAGGAAGGTCTTCCCAAAGCAAGCCCTGTAATTCTCGAACCCGTCGGATACCTCAAGTGTACTATCCCCACCTCCTACTCCGGCGACATTATGGGCGACGTAAGCAAGCGCCGCGGCAGAATTATGGGTATGAGCGAAAGCACCAGAAAGGGCTATACCGTAATCGAGGCTGAGGTTCCTTCGGCTGAAATGACCGTTTACGCAGTACAGCTCCGCGCAATGACTCAGGGCAGAGGTACCTATACCTTTGACTTCGTAAGATACGAAGAAGCTCCTGCAGAAGTTGCTCAAAAGGTAATTGCAGAAGCAAAGAAAGACGCTGAAGAATAATTTACAGTAAAAAAACAATCCTGCCGCCGCAAATGCGCGGCGGTGGGATAAAACAGTTTGGATTAATAAATAATCACTAATAAAGTGAGGCAAAAACAATGAAATTGAATGTTAGTAAAACCCGCAAGGTGGCAATTTTGCTTGGCCTTGTAATGATGCTCTCGGCCGTGCTTGCGTCGTGCGTTGACTTGTCGGACGTTCCCGACTTCTATAACGATCCTTCGTTTAACCTCGAAGAATCCGAAGAAGGCC
>JAZTXJ010000113.1:0-8946 GCA_045636285.1 Eubacteriales bacterium | reverse complement strand
TCGTTCTGTCTTACAAACACCTATGATTTTTACGACACGAAGGTTCAGAACGTAGATATTACGACCGCGGCTTATTCGTCCGACGCGCAGACAATGTCTATCCAGATGACTCTGCAGTATCAGATCATGTCGGACCGTGTTATCGACGTTGCAAGTCAGTACGGCTCGCTCGATACCCTGCAGAACCGTATTCAGTCGATCGCGATTGAAAAGACAAAGTCTATCCTCTCTTCCTACAAGGCAATGGATATTATCGCAGACCGCGCCGCAATGTCCCCCGCTGTTGAGTAAGCGATTATCAAGGCTGTGGGTGACGAATATTTCGTTAACATCGCTGCCGTCGTGCTCACCAATATCGACTTCAGCGATGCTTTCGAGCAGGCGGTTGAGGATAAAATGATCGCAGAGCAGGCGAAGCTCAAGGCAGAATACGAAAACGAAACAAAGATCGCGCAGGCGGCGGCAGAGGCCGAAGCGAAGCTGAAGGAAGCCGAAGCTGCTATCGAAATCGCAAAGGCAGAAGCAGAAGCGAAGAAGATCGCGGCAGATGCCGAAGCGGAAGCGAACAAGATCGTTAACGATTCGCTTACCGACAAGATCCTGCAGGAAAAATATCTCGAAAAATGGGACGGCAAGCTCCCCAACGTTATGACCGGCGAGGGCGGTATCGACATCCTCTTCCCCGTCGAAGCAACAGAGTGATTTTTGAAATAGTATTTGTTTACGAGAGGAACTTTTTGCAAAAAGTCCCTCTCGTGCTCTCCTCAAAAACTCTTAAATATAAAAAATAAAGTGTGTCATTCCTACCTCGAGCATTCTGAAGTAAGAACGGCACACTTTTTTATTTATCGGGATTTTAATACAACTGCGAGAACGGTTTATTCTTATCCGACTTGAAGCTCATAATATCTGCATTCCTTGTTTGCGATACAATCCTCGGAAAGCCAAGCCAAACCAACCGAATACCCCTTGTCTTTCAAATAGTTTCTAAGCGCGTGATATGACACCATGGGAAAATAACCTGCGGTGGCTGTAAGGCGTGTTTCGGTATCCATCAATTCCACCGCTTCGGCAGATTCAACAAACCCAAAGGCTTTAAGAATTTCGCACATTTCCTCTCTGCCAAGCTCGTATTCCATTATCTTCTGATATGGCATAAATGCCACGTATATGTATTTTTCGCCGATTATTTCATCCTTATTTAAATACATATATCCACCAAAGGTGTCTGTGAATTCAAAATAGTTATGAATAAGCCATGATATACCCATAGCTTCGCCGGCGTTCTCTTCGTGTCCTTGAAGCGTACATTTATCGCAATAAAGAACCTTTTCCATATCGAACTCTGGGATTTCGTAATCCAAAACAATATCTGCGCTTCCGCTTTCTTCCGCAGTAGAGCTTTCGGGAGTAGAGCTTTCGGCAACGCTCGATGACGCTTCGGGCTCTGCATTATTGCAGGATGCGAGTGAAGCCACGGTAAAGGTGAGAATCAGAATCAACGCTAATGTTTTTTTCATAATACTTCTCCTTTCAATGATTTACCTCAATTTCATTATAACACGCGGAATAACTGCCGTCAATATGGCAATTTCGCTAAGAAAGCGCATTGAGCACAGCGCGGAAACGGTTTTTAAAAATCGATAAACTTAATAAACCTATCGTAAAAATCGGTACTGCCTGCAAGGTCGATATGCTTCGCCGTTTGGGCGATATTCACCGCCTTTTGCTTGTAAGAATCGTCGAGCAGCAGCATCGAAGCACCGCCGAGCGCGGCGTTGCCGATAAACCTTATTTTTTCGGCGGTCGAGGCTTCGAAAAGCCCCGTGTTTATTGCCGAATCGACCGATATACGATTGCCGAACCCACCCGCGAGATAAAGCGTTTTAATATCGCTCCATTTTGTGCCCGTGCGTTCAAGCAGTGTTTCAATTCCTGCGCGGATTGCCGATTTCGCAAGCTGGAAGGCGCGTATATCGTCCTGAGTAAGCGTTATTTCCCCGCCGTTTGCGGTTAATTTAAGCTCGCGCAGGGCATAGCCGCTTTTATCGATAAAGCCGAGCGAGAGAAATGCGCTCACAGCATCGATAAGTCCGCTTCCGCAGATCCCGACCGCAGACGAATTCCCGATAGTGTGGGCTTTGATTTTGCCGTTTTCGAGCGTTACGCGGTCTATCGCACCGATAATATTTCCGCACCCGCAGCTTATTTCGCCGCCCTCAAGCGCGGGGCCCGCCGCGGCAGAGGTTACGAAAAGAGAGCCGTCCTTCCAAAGCGCGAGCTCGCCGTTCGTGCCGATGTCGCAAAGTAGCGAGGCTTCGTTCGATTCGAGGATAGATGAATAAAGCAGGGCGCAAACCGTATCGCCGCCGTTAAAGGCGTTTATACACGGCGCGAGGTAGGTTTTTTCGTCGGTAAAGCAACCGAAAAGCGTTTCCGATTCAAAGGGATATGCCGAAATCGAAGCAGGGTCGAGCCCGCAATAAAGATAAAGCATTGCCGTGTTACCCGTGATAACGACACTCGTTACCTGTTCGGGCATAACGCGCCCGATACGGCAGGCGGAATCGAGCAACCGCGCGATGCAGGCATTTATTTGTTCCTTTAATAGCGTTCCTTTGCCGTTCATCGCTTCGCCGATCCGTCCGATAACGTCCTGCGAAAGGGCGCGCTGGGGATTAATATCCGAAACGGTCGCGATACATATTCCCTTTTCGTTATAAAGCTTTAAAGCCACGGTAGTCGTGCCTATATCGACAGCCGCGCCGAAGGAAAACAAAGTCGTCTTTTTAATATCCACCGAAGATTCGGTACTGATATATGCAAGCCGCTCTTCGCTTGCGATAAAGCGCACGCGCGCGTCGCCGTAAAGCCTTGTAAGGCAAGCCAGACGAACACCGAGCTCCTTTTCCCTTGCGGTCGGTTCGGATATTTCGCCGTTTATTTCGATTTCGCACTTACCGCAACGCCCGCTTTTTCCGCAGGGCGCGAAAACAAAGCCGCGTGCGCGCTCGATAAGCTCGCTCACTGTCGGCGTATCGCAAAACGGAAGCTTTATTTCCTTTTCGTTTTCAATAAGTGTAAGTATCGGCATAGTTAATCGTGATATTCAAAGGTTTTGATCTGCATTTCTATTTCGTGGTAAAGGTAATCGGCGTTAACGCTATCGCGGTGGGGCGTGATTTTCTTCGGCTCGCAGTCCTCTTCATAGGAAAGCGAAAGAAAATGCTCCTCCTTCGTATCGCCCGAAAAGAAAAGGTAAAGCCCGTTTTTGCTTTTTGCGGTAACGCTCATACGCTTGTAGTGCGTTCCCCATTCAAGCGCGGTCTTTATTTGCGAAAAGCCCAACGATTTAAGCGTTTTTTCCATTTTTCCGCTTGCGAAATCGCAAAGCAAAAAGCAAAACGCGCCCTTGGCTTCTATATTTTGCAAATAAGCCCTTACCTTCGATTTTTCGAACATATTACCACCCTATATATATTTATGTTCCTTTATAAATTTAAAATCCTTGGCGACTGCTTCGCCTGTCGGGTCGGTGATTATGGCGACACTCCAATGCGTAGTTGCAACGAAATCGCGGCCCTGACCCTCCTCGATATCCGAAAGATATGCGAGATAAAGCAGGTTTTCGTTCTTATCGTAATACATGTGCATATCTGCCGCTTCGATAAGACTGCCGATAGTATGTATTATTTCGCCGTCGCGGAGAAGCTGGATAATATGGGCGTCGCCCCTGCCGTAGACCCCGCGGTGAAATACGAAGCCGTTGCCGAGCACGAAGCGCTTACCGTTGACGTCGAGCACGCAAAGCTCACGCGGGGTGAAATGCTCGCCGTAGCCGCGCTTGAAGCCGACACAAAGCTCTTCCCAGCTCGCGCCGATTTCGATTTTCTCCTGCGATTTATCGTATTTATAATCCCAAAGCTCGCCGTATTTGCCCGAAAGCTCGATACCCTCCATGCTTTTGCTCACAATATTAACGAACATCTGCGCTTTGGTTTCCAAGCCCTTGCCCGAAAGGTATTCCGAAAAATACTCTTCCGCTTCTTCGTTCTTGCCCTCGTCGAACAAACGCTTATAGTTATTAATAAGCAAATTCATCTGCTTTTCCTGCGTTTCGATACCGAGCGCTTTTTTTATTTGCTCGATAAGCTTTTCATCGAACGGGGCGTTATACGCGTTTATACACTGCTCGGCGGTAATATCGATCCACCAGTCGAGCATATTTATCGGCACGTCGGCAGGCTTTATTTCGTCGATCAAGACGATATAAACCTTTTTATTAAGGTAATCCTTCGCCATTTTATATTCTTTTTTAACGTACGAATTGGCTTTTTGAAGAATGCCCTTTGTGAAAAACAAAAGCACGGCTTGGGATTTGCTGAGCTTTTCGTTAATTTGGGGTGCCCAGCTGTCGCCGTATTCGATACCGTAATCGTACCAAAGCGGAACGCTCGAATGTGTGAGCCCGCATACAAGCGGCGTTAAGCGTTCGGCGTCCTCGGTGTTATAGCTTACAAAATAATACCCCGCTCTGTCGGTCGGTTCGAAGCCAAGATAGCAAGACATAATTATACCCCCTTTTTTTATTATTATAACACGCTTTTTTGCTTTTTTCAAGAAGGGTTTAGATGTGGTTTTGAAAACTATTTAAAATAATTTGCGAAATTATTTGTTAAAGCTATTGAAATCGTTTCGAAAATGATGTATAATGGTTTCACAAACCGAAAGGATGTAATTATGACTATATACGAGCAGTTTTTAACAAAGAAGCACAAAACACGCCCCGTTTATGATTTCCGCGAGCTTGTTTATGAAAGCGAAAAGGATTTTGCTACCCTTCCCGCCTTTATTCTTCGCGAAAGAACCGTTACCTACACCGATTTCGCAAAGGACTACCGCGCGCTCTGCACGAAATTTTTCGAGCTCGGCTACGAAAACAAGCGCATTGCGATTTCGGGCGCGAACAGCTATAATTGGATACTTTGCTATCTTGCCGCCGCTACCGTCGGCGTTGCAGTACCGATCGACAAGGAGCTTTCGCACGAGGATATCGAAGAATTTATGAAAGCCGCAGACTGTGTTGCCGTATTTGCCGACAGCACCATTCTCGCAAAGCTCGAAACCGATATTAAAAAATACACCATTGCCGGAAGCAAGCAGGTTAAGGAATCCTATACCCACCTAAACGAACTTATCGAAAGCGGTAACGCGGCTTACTCTGCGGGCGAAAATAAGATCGACACCTTCGAAATCAACCGCGAAGAAATGTCTATTCTTATCTTCACCTCGGGCACGACCGGAAATTCGAAGGGTGTTTGCCTTTCGCAGAAGAACATCTGCGCGAACATCAACCAGACCGCAACTATGGTTAAGGTTGACCCCGACCTTCACTCGCTCTCTGTCCTTCCGCTTCACCACACCTACGAAACCACTCTCGGACATTTGCTTTTGCTTTCGGGCGGCTCCTGCATTTCCTATGCGGACGGCTTGCGTCAGGTTTCGAAGAACATTACCGAATACAAGCCCAGCGTGCTTATCGTCGTTCCCCTTCTGCTCGATTTTATTCTCAACCGTGTCGAAGCGAATATGCGTAAATCGCTCCCGAAGATGTTCCTTCTTCCCGAAGGAGCAAGCGTGCTCGAGCTTTTAAAGCACCTCCCCGCACCTCTCCGCTTTATCGTTAAGCGCAAGGTTAAAAAGACTCTCGGCGGCAGACTCCGCCTTCTTATCGTCGGCGCGGCGCCCATTAAACCCGAGGTTATCGAAACCTTCTGTATGCTCGGCATAACCACCTATCAGGGCTACGGACTTACCGAAACCTCGCCGCTTATCGCAGGAAACAACGATTTCTTTATGAACCCCGCCGCTGTGGGCTTACCCATTCACGGTGTTGAAATCAAAATCGAAAACCCCAACGAAGAGGGTGTCGGCGAAATCATCACCCGCGGCGACAACGTTATGCTCGGATATTTCAACGACGAGGAAGCGACCGCAGAAGCTATGCGCGGCGGTTATTTCCACACGGGCGACCTCGGATATTTCGACAAGGACGGTTTCCTTTACGTTACGGGCAGATGCAAAAACGTTATCGTTGCACAGAACGGTAAAAACATTTACCCCGAAGAGCTTGAAAGCCGTCTTAACGAAGAGCTCTATGTCGAAGAATCGCTCGTGCTCGGCGTTGCCAACACAAAGGGCGGCACCGCGATAAAGGCGAAGATTTATCCCTGTATCGAAAAAATCAAGGAAGCGTTCGGCGACCGTATTCCCACCAAAGAGGAAATCGAAGCGGAAATCGCAAAGGTCGTTGCCCGCATAAACGAAAAGCTCCCCGCATACAAAAAAATCCTTATCACCGAAATAGTTTGGGAAGCATTCGAAAAGACCACCACAAAGAAAATCAAGCGTTTCGGCGCAAATATGGCGTAAATCAAACGCTTTCACCTAACAAAAAAGCGTTTTATAGCACCCGATACCCGTAACGCAAAAATATTTATTATCTCTTATCTAATCAAAAAAAGCTCACCTCGCGGTGAGCTTTTTTCTTATGTTGTTTTTACTTCTTAATGTACTTGGGTCTGGGAATATAGTGAGTATGAAGAAGCTCGTGAGCCTTATGCGAATTGGGTTCGCCGAGGAATTCGGAATAAAGGGTCTTAACTTCTGCATTTTCGTGAGATTTACGCTTTGCCTTGCCTGCATCTTCGCTGTAAAGCGCTTTTGCACGTTCGGTCTTGAGGTCGATATAGGAAAGGGTGGTTGCATCGACAATGGGAGTACCGCCGCCGGTTACGCAGCCGCCGGGACAGCCCATAATTTCGATAAACTGGTAATCCTTTTCGCCGCGCTTAACCATATCGAGCAATTCCTTTGCATTGCCGGTGCCGTGAGCAACAGCCACGCGAACGGTAGTGCCGTTGAGGTCGATTTCTGCTTCCTTGATACCTTCGGTACCGCGAACGCAAGCAAATTCAACGTTTTCGAGCTCTTTGCCGGTTACAACCTCATATACGGTACGCAATGCCGCTTCCATAACGCCGCCGGTCGCGCCGAAGATAACGCCTGCGCCGGTGGATTCGCCGAGAACCGAATCGAAATCTTCATCGGGAAGACGCTTGAAGTCGATACCTGCGTTCTTGATCATTCTTGCGAGCTCGCGTACGGTGATAACCGCATCGACGTCCTGAAGACCGTTAACGGAAAGCTCTTCTCTTCCTGCTTCGAACTTCTTCGCGGTACAGGGCATTACCGAAACAACGTAGATATTCTTTGCTTCGATACCTGCTTTTTCGGCATAGTAGCTCTTGATAACCGCGCCGAGCATTTCGTGCGGGGATTTGCAGGAGGAGAGGTTGGGAAGGAATTCGGGATAGAATTCTTCGCAATATTTGATCCAGCCGGGCGAGCAGGAGGTAATCATCGGGAGCTTACCGCCGTTCTTAAGTCTGCCCAAAAGCTCGGTGCCTTCTTCCATAATGGTAAGGTCAGCCGCGAAATCGGTATCGAACACCTTATCGAAGCCGAGTCTGCGAAGTGCGGAAACGAGCTTGCCGGTTACGGAGGTGCCGATTTCCATGCCGAATTCTTCGCCGAGAGTTGCTCTTACCGCGGGAGCGGGCTGAACTACTACGATCTTTTCGGGATCTGCGAGTGCGGCATAAACGTCTGCGGTGCTGTCCTTTTCCTTCAATGCGCCGACAGGGCAAGCGAGGATACACTGACCGCAGTTAATGCAGGGGCTGTCTGCAAGGCTCATATCATAGATACAGCCAACGGTGGTATTGAAGCCGCGCTTCGAAACGCCGATAGCGCCGATCTTCTGTACCTTGTTACAAGCCGCAACGCAACGGCGGCAGGAGATACATTTTGTATTATCGCGTACGATAGAGGGAGAAATATCATCGATCTTTGCTTCGGACTTGTTGCCGTCGTAGGGGTAATCCTCGACGCCGTATTCCTTACAAAGCTGCTGAAGCTCGCAGTTACCGCTTCTCACGCAGGAGGTACATTCGCGGTTGTGGTTGGAAAGAATGAGTTCAAGATTGAGCTTTCTTGCCTTGCGGAGCTTTTCGTTATTGGTGCATACCACCATACCTTCGCCAACGGGAGATACGCAGGATGCCTGCAATGCACGCGCGCCCTGAATTTCAACAAGGCAGAGTCGGCATGCGCCGATTTCGTTTACGTCCTTCAAATAGCAAAGAGTCGGGATATTGATGTGAGCCTCGCGTGCGGCTTCGAGAATTGTATAATTAGCGGGAACAGTAACCTGTACGCCGTCTATTGTAAGAGTTACCATATTCATTTATCCTTCCTCCTTATTTCTTCGAGATTGCGCCGAACTTACAGCTGTCGATACAGGTACCGCACTTAATACACTTATCCTGATCGATAACGAACGGGCTCTTTACGACGCCTTCGATAGCGTTAACGGGGCACTTTCTCGCGCAGAGCGAGCAACCCTTACAGAGCTCACGGTCGATAACGAATCTTGCAAGTGCCTTACACTGACCTGCAGGGCAACGCTTTTCGCGGATATGTGCTTCGTATTCATCGCGGAAGTAGCGAATGGTGGAAAGCACGGGGTTGGGAGCAGTCTGTCCCAAGCCGCAGAGCGCGGTAGCTTTAATGTTGTTTGCGAGCTCTTCGAGCTTTTCGATATCGCCTTCTTCGCCCTTACCTTCGGTAATGCGGTTGAGAATGTCGAGCATTCTTCTTGTACCGATACGGCAGGGAGTACACTTACCGCAGGATTCATCAACCGTGAATTCAAGGAAGAACTTCGCAATATCAACCATACAGTTGTCTTCGTCCATAACGATAAGACCGCCCGAGCCCATCATCGAGCCGATTGCCATGAGAGATTCATAGTCAACGGGGGTATCGATAAGCGATGCGGGGATACAGCCGCCGGAGGGACCGCCGGTTTGAGCCGCTTTGAAC
>JAZTXJ010000112.1:0-12236 GCA_045636285.1 Eubacteriales bacterium | reverse complement strand
AAGAGATAAGAAACGAGGAGAAGAGATCTCTTGTCGGCTGTGAGCCGCGTGAGCTTGCAGAGGCTATTGCGGAGATCCTTGATAACAAAAAGGGAAATGACGTAAAGGTAATCGCAGTTGGAGAAAAGACGGTAATTGCCGATTATTTCGTGCTTGCAACGGGTACCGCGAATACCCACGTTCACGCACTTGCAGACGAAGTGGAATTCAAGCTGAAGGAAGAGCTCGGAATCGAGCCCAGCCATATCGAAGGCGCATCGGGCAACGCTTGGACTCTTCTCGATTACGGCTGTGTGGTTGTCCACGTATTCACCGCGCAGGCACGCGATTTTTATAAATTGGAACGCCTTTGGAGCGGGAACGAAATCAAATTCGGAGGACCCGAGGAATGAGACACGAATTTAAAGAAATAGAAAAGAAATGGCAAGACAAATGGGACGAGGCGAAGATTTTCGAAGCCGCAGACCCCGGAGAAAAGGGCAGTGAAAAGCCCAAATTCTTCGCGCTTGTCGAATTCCCCTACCCCAGCGGCTCGGGTATGCACGTTGGTCATATCAAGGCTTATTCGGGACTCGAGGTTATCTCGCGCAAGAAGCGTATGGAGGGCTACAACGTTATGTTCCCCATGGGCTTCGACGCTTTTGGTCTTCCTACCGAAAACACCGCAATTAAAACCGGTACCCATCCGCGCAAGGTTACCGATAACAATATCGAAAAGTTCACGGGTCAGTTAAAGCGCGCAGGCTTTGCGTTCGACTGGTCGCGCGTTGTCGATACGACCGACGTCGATTATTACAAATGGACCCAGTGGATATTCCTTAAAATGTTCGAGCAGGGACTCGTTTTCCGCGATACCGCGCTCGTTAACTACTGCCCCGAATGTAAGGTCGTTCTTTCGAACGAGGACTCGCAGGGGGGCAAGTGCGACATCTGCCACAGCGACATCGTTCAGAAATCGAAGGACGTTTGGTATTTGCGTATCACCGAATATGCAGACAAGCTCCTTACCGGTCTTGAAGAGGTCGATTATCTCCCGAACATAAAGCAACAGCAGGTAAACTGGATCGGCAAATCCGAAGGCGCGTTTGTTAACTTCGTTCTTAACGGCAAGGAAGACAAGCTTCGCATTTATACCACCCGTCCCGATACCCTGTTCGGCGTAACCTTTATGGTTATGGCGCCCGAGCATCCTCTTATCGATAAATATGCCGCAAGCATTTCGAATATGGGCGAGGTAGAAGCCTACCGCGCTGAATGTGCAAAGAAAACCGAATTCGAACGCACCCAGCTCGTAAAGGAAAAAACCGGTGTACGTCTTGAAGGTCTTACCGCAATCAACCCCATAAACGGCAAGGAAATTCCGATATATATCGCAGACTACGTTATGATGGGCTACGGCACGGGCGCAATTATGGCTGTTCCCGCGCACGACGGCCGCGACTATGATTTCGCGAAGAAGTTCGGTATCGATATTATCGAAGTTATCAAGGGTGGCAATATCGCGGAAGAAGCCTATACCGGCGACGGCGAAATGGTTAATTCGGGCTTCCTCAACGGCTTTAACAACAAAAAGGATTCTATCCGCCGCGCAATCGAAGAGCTCGAAGCAATGGGCTGCGGCGAAGGCGGCGTACAGTTCAAAATGAAGGACTGGGCGTTCAACCGTCAGCGTTATTGGGGCGAACCTATTCCGATCGTTCACTGCGAAAAGTGCGGAATGGTTGCCGTTCCCTATGAAGAGCTCCCGCTTCGTCTGCCCGATATGGACGAATTCGCACCCGGTCAGGGCGGCGAATCGCCTTTGGCGAGAATCGATTCCTACGTTAACTGCAAGTGCCCCAAGTGCGGCGGCGACGCAAAGCGCGAAACCGACACTATGCCCCAGTGGGCAGGCTCTTCGTGGTACTTCCTCCGCTACTGCGACCCGCACAACGATAATTTCTTCGCAAGCGAGGAAAAGCTCAAATATTGGATGCCTGTTGATTGGTACAACGGCGGTATGGAACACGTTACCCGCCACATGATCTATTCGCGCTTCTGGTATAAGTTCCTTTATGATTTGGGACTTGTTCCCGTCGCAGAGCCCTATGCAAAGCGTACCGCGCAGGGACTTATTCTCGGCCCCGACGGCGAAAAGATGAGCAAATCGAGAGGTAACGTTGTTGACCCCAACGACGTTATCGACGAATACGGCGCAGACGTATTGCGTACCTATACTCTCTTTATGGGCGATTACGCCTCGGCGGCTCCCTGGTCGCAGAGCTCGGTTCGCGGCTGTAAGCGATTCCTCGAACGCTTCTCTGCGCTCGAAGAAATGCTCGGCGCGAAGAACGAAAAGCTCGTTCGCCTGCTTCACAAAACCATTAAAAAGGTTACAAACGATATAGATACCATGAAGTTCAACACCGCTATCGCGGCAATGATGAGCTTTATGAACGAGGTTTACGAAATCGGCTCGATCGATAAAGAAAGCCTGCTCGCATTAACCCGCCTGCTCTGCCCGTTTGCTCCGCATATCTGCGAAGAAATGTGGGCATCTCTTGGCGGAAGCGGCTTCTGCTCGACAGCAAAATGGCCCGAATACGACGAAGCGCTTACCGTTGACGACGAAAAGGAAATCGCCGTTCAGGTTTGCGGCAAGCTCAAGGGCGTAATCGTTATCCCCGCAGGCGCAGAAGAGGACGCGGTTTGGGAAATTATCACCCAAAACGAAGGAATTATGGCTTCTCTCGAGGGCAAGCAAATTATTAAGAAGATCTATATTAAGGATAAAATTTTCAACATAGTTGCGAAGTAAAATCGCATTCACAAAAAACCAAAAATCAAATTTTAAGGATAAATTTTTCGGAGGATTATTATGGATACTATCAAAATTAACAAGGGTAATGCACTTGTTGTAGCACACAGAGGTCTTTCGGGTATCGAAAGAGAAAACACCGCAGCCGCTTTCGTTGCGGCAGGTAACAGAAGCTATTTCGGTATCGAAACCGACGTTCGCGTTACCGCAGACGGCAACTTTATCCTTCTCCATGATAACGACGCAATCCGTTGCGGCGGCGACAACATTATTCCCGAGCAGTCCACTCTTCAGACTCTTCAGTCTGTTCAGCTTTTCGAAAAGGACGGCACTCGCGGCAGAGTTGACCTTCGCATCCCCACTATGACCGATTACCTTCGTATCTGCAAATGCTACGATAAGGTTTGCGTTCTTGAATTCAAGGGCTATTTCAGCGAAGAAAATATGGTTAAGGTTGTTGAAATCGTAAAGGCAGAATACTGCCTCGAAAAGATGATCTTCATCTCCTTCTCGTTTGAAAACCTTGTAAATCTCCGCAACGTATGCCCCGAAGCTCGTTGCCAGTTCCTCACCGGCAAGCTCGATGAAGGCCTTCTCGAACGCCTCGCAGAGCACAAATTCGATCTCGATATCTGGTACGGCGCGTTCACCGAAGAAGCACAGGTGCGCGAATTCCTCGATAACGGTATCGAAGTTAACGTTTGGACCGTCGATAACAAGGATGATGCGGAAAGACTCATTTCTTGGGGCGTTCAGTACGTAACCAGCAACATTTTGGAATAATTAGTAAAACGAACGCCGACAGACCTTAAAATCTGTCGGCGTTAATTGTTTGCTGCTGAACATTGCACAAAATTGCAATTTCTCCGATATGAACGTTTCGCTTTACCGAGAAGCGTTTTTTGTTAACTGTTAAATTTTCTTTACGTCGATAAGCTTTATAAGCGAGCGGATACGGCGCATCGGCATTTCGGAAACCTTTATAACAAGCCATTCGCCGTCTTCGTCGATAGCTTCATAGTCGTTAAGGTATGCCTTTTTCGTGTTTTCGGGCACCGTGGCGGCTTTTATATCCAAAAACAGACCGTTGACCGTCTTTTTAAACCTTATTTTCGCATCGCTCGTTCCGACTCCGCCGATACCGACCTCTAAAAGCGTGGTATGCTTAATTTCGTCGCGGATCGTATCGTCGGAAATCCACTGACCGTCGGGCATACGCACGCGGCAATCCTTGCCCTTGAGCGCATAGGCAAAGCCGCTTATACTGCAGTTGCGCTGATAGTCGATTTGTTCTCTGTCTTCCTTTTTATAGCCGATAATACGGTAAGCGGTATTTTCGTCGAAGGCGGAAAGTGCTTCGCACACCATTTCATCGAAGGTCATTACGTCGCTCAGATTGCCGAGCCATTTAATAAAGCGGACCGCGAGGTTAAGCGTTACGCCCACAACGAAGCCCAAGCCCATACCCTTCAGCTCGACAAAGCCGAGATTTATCGAAAGACCGGATATACCCGATATAAGCACGGCTGCGGTGATAATCTGGTTCGAAATCTTTTTATAATCCACACGCTGTTCAACGAGAAGCTGAATACCGGGCGCGGAGATTATACCGAACAGGAAAAGCTCCATACCGCCGATAACCGCCTTCGGTATACCGAGCAGGAACGCCTGAAGATAGCCCGAAAAGGCGAAAAGCATTGCCAAAAGCGCGGCAATAACGTAGGGCGCCGCCGAAACGGGAGAGGTGAGCTTTCTTATAAAGCTATCCGGCTCATCGCGCTTATAGTCGCCGCGGTGGATGCTCATTACCGCGATATTTTCGGCGTACATCGTGTTCGGAACAGAACCGAGCAGACCCGAAACCAGTGTAGCAACACCGTGCGAGCGCACGGAAGCGCGCATTTCTTTAACCGAGGTTTCGGTAAAAATATCGTTTTCGCCGGTATCGTCGTCGATTACCTCGGAATTGCTTTCCTCTTCTTTTTTGGCAAGCGACACGACCTCCTCTTCATCTCTCGTCATACGGCTGATAACCGTAAAACGACCGATATTTTCGGTAAAGACGATAAAGGTTGCGGGCAGGACTGCCACAAACAAGCCCGCCAGAGTTTTGAAATCGGGCGGAAGCGAGGGCAGATTGAATTTCGGAACGGTTATCCATTCCACGTTTTTGAAATATTCCGCGGGGAACCCGTTGAGCGAAAACGAAACGATACAGCCGACAAGCATACCCACGATGATTGCGGCATTTTTGAGAAGCTTATGTCTGAACAGCGAAAAGAGAACGATAACCGCGAGCGTGCTCATTGCAACTATCGCCGCTTTACCGTCGACCAAGCCGTCTTCGATATCGAACCCCGAATCGACGACAGCCGTATCGGCAAGCTCAAGACCGATAAGCGATATTGCGGGACCGATAACGGTTGCGGGCATTATCGAGGAGAGCCTGCGTTCTATTCCTTTTATACGGTACAAAAACGAAAGCAGAACGAGCGTAACACCGCTGAAAACATACGCCCAGCCGACGTAAGAAAACGCCATCGCGTGCGAAGCGCCCGTGTTCATTTGCTCTTGTATAAGATATATCGTAAGACCTATATAGGCGAAGCTCGAGCCGAGATACGAAGGGATTTTTCCCTTTGTGAGCATCGCGAAAATTATTGTGCCGACACCGCTGGTAAACAAAACGAGCGACATATCGATTATCATTACGTCGTAGGAATTATTTACCAACACGGGAACGAGGATAGTCGCGGGGATCATCGCCAAAAAATGCTCGAACGCAAGCGAAATTATACCGCTTTTCAAAAATATCCAGCGCATAATTCTTAAAAGCCTTTCGGTTTTCGCGCTTGTCGAGCCGTTAGGGTTTTTACCCTGCAAGCCGTTTCCCATCTTTTCAACCCCTTTTTGTCAAAATAACTCGAAAAATCATATATTCTATCCTACTATGAATTATCGATTTTGTCAAGCAACAAAAAGAGAGAAAGCAAGGATTGCTTTCTCTCTTAATTTTAAACCTCAACAGGTGTGAAATTCACCCAATCGGCAGCGACGAGTGTAAGCTGTGCACCTGCGATTTGATGAATAATACGCGATTTTTGCGCGCCGTGCAGGTGTCCGTAAAAAACGCGCTTTATTCCGTATTGGTGGATAACCTCGCATATTCGTTCGCACTTCACGTTGCCGTAAGCGGGGGGATAGTGCAGAAACACAAGCATTTCCTTTTCGGGATGCTCTTCTTTAAGCTTTAATCCCGCGAGAATCGAGGTACGCAAACGTTCGGCTTCGCGGTTTACGATTTTTTCGTCGTCGGGTCCGTAATTGCTTTCGGGAAACCAGCCGCGAGTGCCGCAAATTATATAGTTTTCGGCGATATAGGCGTTATTGAAAAGAAAATCGATACTGAACGCGCCTATTTCATCGCGCAGCTCGTACATTTTCTTCATCGTTTGCCACCAATAATCGTGGTTGCCCTTGGCGATTATCTTTTTGCCGTTAAGGCTTTCGATAAACTCCAAATCGGCGAGTGCATCGTCGCTACGCATACCCCACGAAATATCGCCCGCGATAATAACCGTATCGTTCGGCTTTACCACGCTTTGCCAATTTTCGCGCAGTCTTTCGGTATGGTTTTCCCAGCGCGCGCCGAAAATATCCATCGGCTTATTCGTTGTATGCGAAAGATGCAGGTCTGCAATCGTAAAAACCGACATTTTTTCTCCTAATAATTTTTGTGTTTTTGCGAATAATAATAGCAGAATTTTTTTAAAAAGGAGCTTTTTTATGAACGATATTTCCTTCAACCAGGTCCCCAAGCATATCCACGGTATTTCCTGCAGTGTTATGAACTGCGCTTATCACGACGGCGTTCACTATTGCACCGCACCGCAGATAACTGTCGGCCCTTCGACCGCGCAGAACAGCTCGCAGACCGTTTGTGCAACCTTTAAGCCGAAGAACTTCGGTTGAAAAGCACGCGCTTTTTGCGCGTTACATATTAAAGCGAATTTATCATTTCGGAAGGTTCGATGGTTTTTGTGAATCTTACCTCGGCTTCGCGCAGGCTTGCAAGATTTTTGGGGATTGCACACTTTGTAACCGCGAAAAGCTTATCCAAAGCATCGAAATCGTCGCTCGGAACCTCTTCGCCGAGCGCGGAAAGCACTGCGGGCGCGAATTTATAGGGCGAAGCGGTGGAAACGACGAGCATTTTGTTGCCGCCTTCGCTCTTATACTGATTAGCCGCGTTAGCCGCAACGGCGGTATGGGTATCGCAAAGATAGCCGTATTCGCCGAAAAGCTCGGAAATGGTGGATTTTGTGTTTTCCTCCGAGCAGGAGTAGCCCGCAAAATCTTCGCGGATGAGCTTCATCGATTCCTCGTCGAGCGTATAGATACCTTCGGTTGCGAGCTTTTCCATACATTCTCTCGTTTTGTCTGCGCCGAGAACGAACCAAAGCAGACGTTCGAGGTTGCTCGAAATAAGAATATCCATCGAGGGAGAAACGGTGGTGAAGAATTCGCGGCGTTTATCGTATACACCGTTGTTTATAAAATCGGTAAGAATATCGTTTTTGTTCGAAGCGCAAACGAGCTTACCGAGAGGAAGTCCCATTTTCTTTGCGATATATGCGGCGAGAATGTTGCCGAAGTTGCCCGTGGGAACGGTAACGTCGAGCTTTTCGCCGTATTTTATTTCGCCTTCGTTCACAAGGTCGCAATAAGCCGAAACGTAATAAACGATCTGCGGTGCAAGTCTGCCCCAGTTAATAGAATTCGCGCTCGAGAAGAAAAGTCCCTTGCTTTCGAGCGTTTTTCTTGCTTCGTCGTTTGCGAAAATAGCCTTTACGCCGCTTTGCGCGTCGTCGAAATTGCCGTTTATCGCAACAACGTTAACGTTATTGCCCTTCTGCGAAGCCATTTGCTTTTTCTGAATGTTCGAAACGCCGTTGACGGGATAGAAGACCTGAATCTTCACACGGTCGACATCGCAATAGCCCTCAAGCGCCGCTTTACCGGTGTCGCCGCTTGTCGCAACAAGAATATATGCGTCCTTTTCTTCGCCGGTTTTGCCGAGCGAAAGCGAAAGAAGTCTGGGCATTATCTGCAATGCCATATCCTTAAATGCGCTTGTCGGGCCGTGCCAGAGCTCCAAAAAGTAATCGCCGCCAACGCGTGCGATAGGCGCCGCGGGGCCGCCGAATTTTTCGACACTGTATGCCGCTTCGGCCGCGTTTTTAAGCTCTTCTTCGGTATAATCGGTAAGAAAGAGCGAAAGTATATAGGTTGCGCGTTCGGTATAGCTCATTCCGATAAGCGCTTCGATATTTTCTTTTGTGAGAACGGGTATGCTTTCGGGAACGTAAAGTCCGCCGTCGGGCGCGAGTCCTCTTTTAATTACGTATGCCGCGGTTTGCTTTTCGCTGTTTGCGGTGCGGGTGCTGATGTAATTCATAACCTATTTTCCCAGTCCTTGATATGATTTATGTGGATTTCTGCTCCGTTTTGCAAATAAACCTCGATAACGTCTATTCTCGTTTCGCGGATTTTTCTTTTGATTTCTATTCCAAAGGGGTAAAAAACCGATATTTTACCGCCGAAACGGTAGCTTTTTAAAAACTCGCGCATGGCGGCTTTGATTTTTTGCACCTTTTCCTCGTCGACCGCTTCGCAGGGCTTGCCGTAGCTTTCGTTCGACCGTGCCTTTACTTCGAAAAACACGAGTGCGCCGTGCTTATAGCCGATAATATCTATTTCGCCGCCGCGAGCCTTGAAATTGCGCGAAAGGATATGCCAATTTTTCTTTTTAAGGTATTTTTCGGCTTGGTTTTCACCGAAATCACCGATAGCTTTTGTGGTTTTCATTACTTTCCACCCAAAAGCTTTGTTAAAAAGCTCGGTCGGTGCACGGGGCTTATTCCAAGCTCGAGCAATGCCTGCCTGTGCGCCTTTGTCGCATAGCCCTTGTGCTTACCCAAGCCGTAGCCGGGGTAAAGAAGCTCAAGCTCATCCAAAAGCCGATCTCGCGTTACCTTTGCCAATATCGAAGCCGCCGCGATCGAATGGCAAAGCGAATCGCCCTTTATTACGGGGACTGCGCGTGTTTTGAAACCGCGCACGATATTACCGTCGGCAAGCACGAGCTCGGGCTTTATCCGAAGCTTTTCCACCGCGCGATTCATCGCAAGCATCGAAGCGTTAAGTATATTGTGCTTTTCTATTTCATAAACGCTTGCATAGCCGACCGCGCAATCGATACAGCTTTCGCGTATCGTTTTATAGAGCGCTTCCCGCTTTTTATCGGTAAGCTTTTTCGAATCGTCAAGCCCTTCGATAACCAAGCCGTCGGGCAATATAACCGCCGCGGCAACAACGGGGCCCGCAAGGGGACCTCTTCCCGCTTCGTCGCACCCGCAAGCGATCTGTTCGCCGTTTATGCGAAAGGATATTTCATATTCCCAATCGAGAGCCATTTTTTCACACCCTGTCAAGTGTTATTCTTCCGATTTTGCCTGCGCGGAATTCATCGAGTATAACGCCTGCGGCGCGGTCCTCGTCGATAACACCGCCCGAACGCAAAAATCCGCGGCGTCTGCCGATCTTTTCGAAAATATCGTAATCGCTGTCCTCTTCGCAAACCTCAATACCGAAGCGTTCGGTAAGGCAATGCGAATAATTTTCTCTTATCAAGCCGATAAGACGGCAGGAAAGATCGAGCGTATCCAATATTTCATCTCTTATCGAGCCCAAGCAGGCAAGCTTGACACCGACAAGAGCATCATCGAACTTGTGCCACAAAATACCCGGAGTATCGGTAAGCTCGAGCCCGAGCGAAGGCACCGAAATGCGCGAATTGTGGCGAGTTACACCGGGGCGGTCCTGCGCGACCGCTTTTTTCGTGCCGCTTATCGTATTGATAAGCGTCGATTTGCCGACGTTCGTTATTCCCGCAACCATGGCGCGTATCGGACGCTTTATGCCGCGTGCGGCGTCGCGTTCGAGCTTTTCACGCATGAGCGTTCTTATGCCGTTCTGAATATTTTTTATGCCCTGTCCCGTTTTGCAATCTATCGCAATAACCTCTCTGCCCGAGCCTTTCAACGCGTTTTCGAAGCGCTTTGTTTGTTCGGGGTCGGCAAGCGTGCATTTTGTGAGCAGGGTAAGCGTGGGTTTATTTTCAAAAAGCTTTTTAAAATCGGGGTTTGTGCTCGATATAGGTGCGCGAGCGTCCAAAAGCTCGATAACCATATCGATATTCGGAAGGGCTTCCTTAATAAGCCGCTTCGCTTTCGCCATGTGACCGGGATACCAAACTATATCAGCCATTTCGGTTCCCCTTTCCAAATTAAATTTATTCGACTGTGCCGAAGTTCGGGGTTATTCTGATTATAACCCTGCCGAGAATTCGGTTTTCGTCCATTTCTCCGTACTCGCGCGAGCGGCTGTCCTTTGAATTGTTGCGGTTATCGCCCATAACAAAGACCTTGCCCTCGCTCACGGTGAATTCGCTTTTATATTTTGTAACGTTCGTGCCGTTCATCGGAATATCCTTGCCCCAGCGCTCCTGTTCGACAGCACGCATTTCTTCGATATACGGTTCATCGAGCTTTACGCCGTCAACGTAAACCTCCCACTTTTCGTAATCGATATAAACCGTCTGTCCTTCGGTCGCAATAACGCGCTTGATTATCGGTTCGCCGTTATCGCCGTGGCTTTCGGGGTTAATGACGACAATATCGCCTGTTTTCGGGGTATAAAAGAGGTCCGAAATAATAAGCTTATCCTTATCGTGAAGGGTGCCCATCATCGATTCGCCATCGACCGAAACGTAGCGGAACACGAAAAGGAACAAAAGCATCATCAACGAAAGCGCATAGCAAAAGGTTTCGAGATAATCGTATATTCCGCTGATTGCGGATCTTTTCTGCTTGGGAAGCGCGGCTTCCGCGGCGGGTGCAAGCTCCTCTTCCGAAGAACCGTCGAGTGTGCCGACTGTCAGCTTCGAAGCAGAAAACGCTCTTTCCGCGGATTCTTCGGTGCTTACCGATTCGATATTATCTTCCGCGCGCTCTGTTGCGCCTTCCTGATTTCTGTTTTCGAATTCGTTCATTAATATCAATCCTAACAGTTAATAAAAGTAAAGGTGTCTGCGAAGAAACGCAGACACCAAAGAGTCGATTTAGATTTTTTCCTTGACCTTAGCGTTCTTACCGACCTTATCACGAAGATAATAAAGCTTAGCACGGCGAACCTTACCGCGACGAACAACCTCTACGGACTGTACGTTCGGGGAGTGAAGGGGGAAGGTCTTTTCGGTGCCTACACCATAGGAAACACGTCTTACGGTGAAGGTTTCGGAAATACCGCCGTTCTTTTTGGAAATAACGGTGCCTTCGAAGATCTGGGTTCTGACTCTTGTTCCCTCGACAATTCTCTGTGCTACCTTAACGGTATCACCAACGTTGAATTCGGGGAGTTCGGTTTTGAGCTGCTCATTTGTAAATGCTTTCAAAATATCCAAAGCTTTTACCTCCATTATTCTTAGGCGTTCGTACTGAGCCGCAGAGGACCGCCCGTAATTTAACGACCAATTATATCACGAAAATCAAGAAAAATCAAGTGTTTTTGAGGATTTTTCTATATTTTTTATGCATTTCAATATATTGTATGCATAACCGCGCGAAATACTCAACGTATTGTATTATTTAGGCAATTTGCGGAGCGGCACCTGAAGAATAAACACGATAAGCAGCGCGATAATCATATTTCCGAGCATATAACTGCCGTTATAAACGAGCGAATATATATACGACATATTGTCGCCGAAGGTCATTCCGAAAATTTCCATCGATTCGCCGACGGCGATTTTATATATCGTAACGCCCGAAATATAGTGAATAACGAATCTTGCAAACGAGGCAACCACCGCGCCGACGGGAAGTCCCCATTTTTCGTTTTTGAAAAAGCCCGCAACGCCGACTGCGCCGTATGCGAGAACGTAATCGAGAAGCACGCTAGGAAGCCCCCAGCCGATTCCGCCCGCAATAAGACACTCGATAAGACCGAGCGCAAGCCCTGCGGGTATCGCCCAGCGTGCGCCCCTGCGCCAGCCGAGAATAATTATCGGGACCATAACGAAATCGATACTTCCGCCCTGCGCCCAGAGGTCGATTCTAAACGGCGGGAAGCGCAAAAGCGAAAAGACGGTTGCGAGCGCGATCATAACCGCCGCCTCGCACAGCGCGATAAGGTTATTTGCTTTTTTTGTTTGTTTCATTAAAAATAATTCCTTTCCGGAACCGCGAAAATACGCGCACAAGATATAAAAAACCCCGAAAAACTAAGTTTTCGGGGTTGATTACAATGAGTTTTACGCACAAATAAATTCGTGCGCGCTCCCTACGGCGGCATTATCCGCATCAGGTTCCTCGGGTAT
>JAZTXJ010000111.1:0-52311 GCA_045636285.1 Eubacteriales bacterium | reverse complement strand
GTGTTTTTTCGCTTTTTATAACCTCGCAGAGATTTTCGGCGACCCCGTCTGAAAATTCCGGGATAGAGTACACGCCCGCATCATACATGGGCAGAAGAAAAAGAACCTCCGCATGTTCCCTCGCATAGGCGACAGCGGCTTCAACCGTATCAAAAAACGTTGCGTCGGAAAGTTTATCCAGCAGACTGCGGAATTTTTTATCTCCGCCAAAAACAGAGACTTTCATTTGGGTTTTCCCTTTCGGTGGATATGATTTTTTTTATTATATCACGGAACGGAAAAAGAAGCAATATATTTTTCTTCCGATCATACAGAGGGATTAAAAATCCGGTTCCGTGAAAAAACAGCCGACGGAAATTCCGTCGGCTGTTTTTCGTCAGTTTCGATTAGTCAAAAACCACTTCGCGGTCGCTCATGGAGGAGTCGTAGATACCCTGCATGATGCGGGAGGTGAGGATGTTGCGGTCGATGTGAGAGGGAAGCTTCTCGCCGGAGCGTACGCAGTCGATGAACGCGCGCATTTCGTTGTAGAATGAGTTGGTGTTCTCGAACTCGGGCTTCTCGTCGGTCAGCTTGCCGTCCTTGACGCCGTATACGTGGAAATCACCGCCGTAGGTCAGACGAACGCCTGCCTTGGTGCCCAGGAAGTCGATGTAGCTCTCCGAGATACCGATGTTCTGGGCCCACGCACCGTTGATGGTGATGGTGGGTCCGCTCGGGCGGATGAAGACGGTTACGAAGTCATCTACGACGTAAGTACCGTTCAGATCCTTGGTGTCCTCAGCCCACATGGATTCGTATACATAGTTCTTCATGTCTACGCCCAGCTTGGAGAATGCACGGCCGGATGCGGTGATAGGAGTCGGGTCGTCGGTTACGTACATAACGATGTCGAGGAAGTGTACGCCGCAGTCGATCAGTGCGCCGCCGCCGGAGATAGCCTTGGTGGTGAAAGCGCCGCCCAAGCCGGGGATAGAACGGTGAGAACGGAAGCTTACGTAAACGTGGTAAACTTCGCCAAGGTCGCCGCGCTGAATAAGCTCACGAACTTTATTTACAGCGGAGTTAAAACGGTTAACAACGCCGATATTGAGAACCTTGCCGGTTTCGTGCTGTGCTTTCTGCATTTCGAGAGCTTCGGAAAGGGTTCTTGCGGAAGGCTTTTCGCAAAGAACGTTCTTGCCTGCTTTAAGGAAATCGATAGTGATGGTGCTGTGTGCCTTGTTGGGAGTGCAGACGGAAACCGCTTCGATTTCGGGATCGTTAAGGATTTCGTGGTAATCTTCGATAGCGGTACCGCAGCCGTACTTTTCAACAGCTGCTTCTGCCTTGGATTTGATAATGTCGCAGAAATACTTGATTTCTACGTCGTTGTTTGCCATATAAGCGGGAATGTGCGCGCTGTTAGCGATAGTACCGCAACCGATAATTGCGATCTTCATTTTAGACATAATGTTTTTCCTCCGAATTTACATTATAAAAGGTACAATCATAATACCATATCTTTACATATTTTTCAATAGTTTTTGAAATAAATCGCAAAAATAACTTCACCTGCCCGCCGCTCCCCCGCCTTGACAGAAACGACGATTTATGGTAAGGTAGATTCAACGATATTTTTCGGAGGCACAACGTTATGAACGGAAGAAAGGTTTATGAAGAAATAAACGCGGCGGGCTTTGACTGCGCCTTGTTTCTTGATGAAAACAGCCAATATTATTTAAGCGACTTTTTTACTACCGACGGAGCGGTAATCGTCTCGAAAACCGAAACCGCCCTGCTTACCGATTCGCGCTATATCGAAGCGGCGGAAAATGATAAAAAAGCAGGCAAATTAAGCGACGACGTCAACGCTTATCTTTTTAAAAAGGGTCTTTATTTCGATATTGCCGATTATTTTTCGGCTGTCGGCGCAAAAAAGGTCGCGCTCGACCCCGCGCTTGTTACCATAAAGCAGTTAAACACGCTCAACGAACGCTGTGAGGGTGTTGAATTCGGTTATATTTCGGACGTGTGCCTCAAGCACAGACAAATAAAAACCCCCGAAGAGATCGAAAAGATCAAAAAAGCGCAAAGCATTACAGATGCGGCATTTTCGCATATTATCGGCTTTATAAACGGCGAAAGAACCGAGCTTGAGGTTGCCGCAGAGCTTGAATATTTTATGCGCTCGCACGGTGCTAACGGACTTGCATTTGAAACGATCGCCGTTTCGGGCAAGAACTCCTCGCTCCCCCACGGCGTACCGACCGAAGCCAAGCTCACGCAGAATTCCTTCTTCACAATGGACTACGGCGCAAAATTCGCGGGCTATTGCTCGGATATGACAAGAACCGTCGTATTGGGCAAGGCAGACGACGAAATGAAGCGCATTTACAACACCGTCCTCACCGCGCAAAGCGAAGCGATGAAGCACATACGCGCAGGCATTTCGGGTATCGAAGCCGATAAAATCGCGCGTGACGTTATCGCGGATGCGGGCTACGGACAGTATTTCGGTCACTCGCTCGGCCATTCGCTCGGTCTTGAAATCCACGAGCTCCCCTCGGCTTCGCCCAAGAGCAAGGATACGCTCGTTGCGGGTAATATCGTCACCGTCGAGCCGGGTATCTATATCCCCGGAAAATACGGAGTGAGAATAGAAAATATGGTTCTCGTTACCGAAAACGGCTGCGAAAATCTTACAAACAGCGACAGAAGCCTTATCGAGCTTTAAAAAAGACTTGACAAATACAGTCGTTTAATATAAAATAAGTTAGATATAATATTTTGTCTTTTGAATAGGACATAAATCAGGAGGATATAATATGATTTCGGCAGGCGATTTCAAAAACGGTCTGACCTTTGAAATGGAAGGCCAGCTTATGCAGGTTATCGAATTCCAGCACGTTAAACCCGGTAAAGGCGCGGCTTTTGTAAGAACTAAGATGAGAAACATCATCTCCGGCGCAGTTATCGAAACCTCTTTCAACCCCACCGCAAAGTTCCCTCAGGCTATCGTTGAAAGAAGAGATATGGAATACAGCTACACCGACGGCGATCTTTACTACTTTATGGACCCCGTTACCTTCGATCAGGAGCCTCTCAATGCAGAACAGCTCCCCGAAAGCTTCAAGTTTGTTAAGGAAGGCATGACCTGCAGACTTATGGCTTACAAGGGCAAGGTATTCTCGGTTGAACCTCCCATTTTCGTTGAACTCGAAGTTACCGCTACCGAACCCGGCGTTAAGGGCAACACCGCTACCAACGTAACCAAGCCCGCAACCGTAGAAACCGGCGCAGAGGTTAAGGTTCCGATCTTCATCAACGAAGGCGACGTTATCAAGATCGATACCAGAACCTGCGAATATCTCGAAAGAGTATAATCCGCATCGTTCCCGAGCTTACGGGAATTTACCTACGCGGATAGAATGCCGCATTCTGTGGCAAGCTATACCGCAGGAACTTAAAAAGGAGAATAACAATGAACGTATCTGAAAAGGCTGCATATATCAAGGGCCTTATGGAAGGTATGGAAATCGATACCTCCAAGGGCGAAGGCAAGCTTCTTGCCGTTATGGCTGATCTTCTCGAAGATCTCGCACTTTCCGTTCAGGATCTCGAAGACGAAAACGCAACTCTCCGCGAATATATCGAAGAGCTCGACGAAGACCTCGGCGCAGTTGAAGAAGATTTCTACTGCTGTGACGACGATTGCGATTGCTGCGACGATGATTGCGATTGCTGCGATTGCGACGAAGACGATTACTGCGACTGCGACGATTGCGACGACGATTGCGATTGCTGCGACTGCTGCGAATGTCTTGAACTTGAATGCCCCGCTTGCGGCGAACCCATTTATATCGACGAATGCGACGTCGAAGAAATCGATGAGCTTGAATGCCCCTCCTGCGGCAAGGTTCTTGCTGTTGTCGAAACCGAAATCGACGACGAAGAATGCGATTGCTGCTGCGAAGAAGAAGCAGAAGAAGCTTGCGATTGCGGTTGCGGCTGCGAAGACAAGGAATAATCATTAAAAAGAAACGCGGTAGGTACGCCCATGGCGATACTTACCGCTTTCATTTTAGCCAAAGCATTCTTTGAAAATAACGCAATACGCCCGTATTGCCAAAAAGAAAAACGGAAATTTGCCGAAAGCATTGCCCATTCAGCCTTTTGCGCTGATTCAAGCTTAAATGCTTCGGCGGGATAAATCATTATGAGCATCACCAGAGAAATAATCGACGTACACACACATATATGGCCCGACAAAATCGCTCTGCGCGCGGCAGACAATATTGTGAACTACTATTCGCTTCCCCGTCAGGGCGACGGCTCGCAGGAAGGCATTTTCCGCGGTGCCGAAGGGCTACAAAATATTCGATTCGTTATATCGTCGGCAACACTCCGCCCCGACATCGAGCACGCACGCGTCGGCAACGATTTTCTTTTGAACGCCGCCGAAGGCGACAGCCGTTTTATCCCCCTTGCGTCCTTCCACCCCGATATTCCGTTCGACGAAACGGTAGCGGAGCTCGAACGCTGTAAGGCTCTCGGCTCGAAGGGCATTAAAATCCATTCAGACTTCCAGCGCTTTTATATCGATGCGCCGAACGCAATGGAAATATATAAAGAAGCGGCAAGGCTCAAGCTTCCCATTCTCTTCCACGTGGGCGACAAGAATACCGATTTTTCCACACCGAAGAGGGTTTGCAATATTATCGAAAAGCTTCCCGAGCTTACAATAATCGCGGCCCACATGTGCGGATACAGCGTTTGGGACGAAGCCGAAAAACACCTTATCGGCTCTCCCGTTTATACCGACACGAGCGAAGCGCTTATCGGTATGGACGGAAGCGGGCTTTACAAGCTTATCGAAAAGCACGGTGTCGAAAAGGTAATGTTCGGAAGCGATTACCCGCTTTGGAACACACGATTCGCTTTTGATCAGATAGAAAGCATCGGTCTTTCGGAAGAGGAAAAAACGCTTATTTATTCCGAAAACGCAAAAAAGGTTTTCGGTTTGTAAAAAATTAACGGCAGTACTCAAGCGGTACTGCCGTTTCTTTATTTATTTGCGTTGTTCTTTAAGCTTGGCATAGCCGTTCTTATATGCTTCTATCGCAAGAGGAACGCCGTTATCGAGCTTCAAGTAGTTATAAACCTTTTCGACACCGTCAACCGTGGTATAGTCGTTAGCCGAGAACCAGGTTGCCGCCGTAATGTTCTTACACCATTCGTAACCGGGCTCGTTCTTCTTCATAAAGCATTCGAACATAGCGGTGATCCACTGTGCCTGCCACTGCTTTTTGGTTTCGAGATCATCAACGGGAACGTATTTGTTCTGATTCCAGTCGAAAATTACCTCTGCGCCTGCGCCGCAAGCAAATTCACCCAAGATTGCGGGGAAATTATCGAACCAAGGGGTGTTCTTCTTATAAAGCTCGGAATACATTTCCTTGAAGGATTCGATCTTATCGTCGTTGTTCATCTGGTAATAGGTAAGACCAAGCATCTGAACGTAGTCGCTTCCGGGCCAATAGTTAAGCTGGTCGCCCCAGTTGCTGTAAGGACAGCTCGTTGCGATGGGGTTCCAGATCCAGATACAGTTATCAACGCCCTCTTCCACGAAAATATCGTACATTCTTCTCCATGTATCGATAAAGATATCGGGGTCGAGCATCGTTTGCATACCGCAATAAGAGGTCCAGTCGGTGTTCATTTCGTTGTTAAGACGGAAAAGAACGGGCTTGCCGTATTCCTTGATTTCCTTTGCAAGCATACGGAATTCGGCATCGAGTCTGCCGCGGCAGATATCGTACATCGGGGTATATCCGCCGAGAACGTTATTGGTCGTGGTGAACTGATAAGTAAGCTCAAGCACGGGCTTGCCATTGAAGCCGTTACCGCCCGCTTCGGAGGTGATAAGTCCCATATCGAGCGCACTTCTCGTATAATCCTTGCCGTACCAGCCGCAATGGAGGTAGGTCATAAATATATCGAGCTCGCTTTCGATGCTCTGATAAAACCAATCCACGTAAACGGGGTCGTTCTTCTGGAAGAACATACCCATATCAACGGTGCTCTGGGTAAGAAGCTTGTTATAGTAAGCCTTTGTTTCTTCGTTCCAGTGCTCGGGAATCTTCAATTCATAAGAACCGACGCTGTTAACGGGGGTTCCGCTCTTTTCAAGCTCCTTGAACGAAGCAACGATCGAATCCATAGCTTCGAACATAGGATCGCCGGATTTAAGAACAAAGAGCCAGAAATACTTATAGCTGTTCTTGGGACGTACTATTGCAATGCTGTAACAGTCGTATTCCATCTTTGTCGCAACGTTGATCTGCATATCGTAATAATTCACAACGTAGCCGGGAAGAAGGTCTTCGGTCACACCGATCTTACGGGTGCGGCGAAGGCTGTTTTCCATAAGAAAATCGTTGTTTTCGAGATAGCGCACTATCCATTCATCGAAATAGGTTTTCCAGCCCTTTTCGTTTGCGCCGTAAGGGTTCTGATTTTCATAGGAAACGGTAAGAACGTAGTTTTCGCCCTTGAACTTGCTTCGAAGTGCACCGAGCGAAAAATCGGGAGTGATATTAGCCGAGGGGAGAGTGAGCGCATAGCCTTCGGAAAGCACTACTGCGCGGGATTTTTCCTTGCCTTCAAAAATATAGCGGGTGTCGCCTGCGGGAAGCGAGGAAAATTCTTCAGTCGCAATGCCGTTGGAATAAGCCTGAAGCTTATATACCTCGCTTGCGTCCTTAAATCCGTTTGCTTCATCGGCAAAAACATCCTGCCATACGGTAGGTGCGTTTGTATCGGGTGTCATAATCGATTCCTCCGTGGATTCGACATCGGAGCTCTCACCGCTCGACGTAGTTTCTTCACACGCCGCAAGCATGGGAATCACCATTGCAAACAGCATGATAAAAGCGAGTATTCTTTTCATTATTTCCTCCGTCTTTTATAATCTTGAATATTATACCGCAAACGGCTTCCGATTTCAAGCCCTTTTTGTGTCATTCGCGGTTTCGGAAATAAAAAAACACAACGGGGTTTACCGTTGTGCTTTCTTATTTTGTTTTAAACAAAATCGCAGACAGAAGCTTATCTGTACTTACGCTTACGAGCCGCTTCGGACTTCTTCTTGCGCTTTACGCTGGGCTTTTCGTAATGTTCTCTCTTACGAATTTCAGCAGGTACGCCGCTTCTGAGATAAGATCTCTTGAATCTGCGGAGAGCGCTATCGATGGTTTCGTTCTCCTTAACTCTTACCTCTGCCATTTTTAACCCTCCCTTACATCGGTTTCCGAGGAAATCGCATCTAATGGCGACATTATATCAAAGATTTCGACACATGTCAACCGAGATTTTAACAATTTCTTAAAAATAATTTAAAATTAAAGAGCCTTCTTTGCAATTTCAACGAGAGAAGCGAAAGCTGCCTTGTCGTTGATAGCGAGTTCGGAGAGCATCTTACGGTTGAGTTCGATGCCGCTCTTCTTAAGACCGTACATAAAGCGGGAATAGTTGATACCCTCTACCTTGCACTGTGCAGAGATACGGGTGATCCAGAGAGAACGGAAATCTCTCTTCTTCTGTTTTCTGCCGGCGAAAGCATAGTTGCCGCTCTTGAGAACAGCCTGCTTAGCCATCTTAAAGTGTTTGCTCTTTGCGCCCCAGTAACCCTTGGCGAGCTTGAGCATTTTATTTCTTCTTTTTCTGGTAGCGAGTGCGCCTTTAATTCTTGCCATTTCTTACAAACCTCCGTCAATTATTTATAGGGGATCATTCTCTTAAGATCGTCATAGCGAGCGTCGCTTACGTAAGAAGCCTTACGAAGAGCTCTCTTGGTCTTGCTGGGCTTGAGACCGGTCTTATGACGCTTGCCGGGGTGGTTCATCTTGATCTTACCGGTTGCGGTAAAAGAGAAACGCTTTGCGGAAGCCTTGTGTGTTTTGATTTTTCCCATTGTTATAATTCCTTTCGGTTATTTTGTTTTTTTAGGAGCGAGGATCATCGTCATATTTCTTCCGTCGAGCAACGGCTTCTTTTCGACAACTGCGTTTTCGCCGCAGCCCTCTGCGAAGCGGTCGAGAAGCTGAGCGCCGAGTTCGGTGTGTGCCATTTCTCTACCGAAGAATTTGACGATCACCTTTACCTTGTTGCCCTGTGCGAGAAATTTAAGCGTATGATTGAGCTTGGTGTTGAAGTCGTGCGTATCGATACGGCACTTCAACTGAATTTCCTTGAGTTCGATAATCTGGCGCTTTTTGCGCTGTTCCTTTTCGCGCTTTTCCTTTTCGAAGCGGAATTTGCCGTAGTCCATGATTTTGCACACGGGGGGCACGGAATCGGGAGCTATTTCGACAAGGTCGAGCTCTGCTTCGTTCGAAAGACGCAATGCTTCGGAAAGCTTCATAACACCTAACTGGTTGCCGTCTGCACCGATAACGCGAACTTCATTTGCTTTGATTTCTTCATTGATTGAGGAAGAAGGTTTAGTGGCGATGAGAAACACCTCCAAAAATTATTTGCTTTTTTGCAAAAAGAAAAGCAAAGCAGACAACCCGCTTTGCACAGCCAAAAAACACCATAGGCATAGTATGCCCTTTTGGTTGATATTGACCGAGCCTGACCTTTCGTCGCAGGGTGAGAGCAACGCTCTACTTCTTTGTGCCCGTAAATAATACCACAAAACACAGCCTTTGTCAATAGCTTTTTGCAAATTTTCTGCCATTTCCGCAAAAATTTCATATACTGCAATCAAAGGAGGATTTACTTATGCCAATGCTTTTTTTGAGCCCGTCTACACAGGAATTCAACCAATATTACGACGGGAGCGGAAGTGAAGAATATTATATGAATCTTATCGCCGATTATATGGAGCCCTATCTCACGGCGAGCGGAATCACCTGGACGCGCAACAACCCCGAAGGCTCTGTCGGCGATTCGGTACGGCTTTCGAATTCGGGCGATTACGCGCTTCACCTTGCACTTCATTCGAACGCCTCGGGCAGTGCGAACTACGGCAGACAAACGGGCAGCGACGTTTATTACTATCCTACCAGCGTAAACGGAAAGCGTGCCGCCGATATTATCGTGACAAACCTAAAAAAAATCTACCCCGAGCCAAGCAAGGTGCGCGCACTTTCGACAACGAGCCTTTACGAGCTGAACAACACCCGCGCCCCCTCGGTCCTTGTCGAAATCGCTTATCACGATAACGCAAACGACGCCGAATGGATAAAAAACAACCTTCGGCTTATTGCCGAAAACCTTTCGCAATCGGTCGCGGATTACTTCGGTGTTCCGCTTGTCGATCCCAACCCGACACAAACCGGCACGGTGGTTACCGAGGGCGGAAGGCTGAATATACGCAACAAGGCAGGGCTTGACGGCACGATTATCGGTCAGATACCCAACGGAAGCCGAATACACGTAAAGGGACAAAGCGGCGAATGGTATCTCGTTACCTATAACGGTATCGAAGGATATTCCTATGGCGCATATATTAAATTGAACTGACACAGAGCAGATTGCGGCACCACTGCGGCAATCTGCTTTTTATGCTTTTTTCGCTTGACAAGTTTTGAGAATGTGCTATAATATCATCACGATAAATTAAAAGTAAGGATGTTGCCAAAAATGAAAAAGCTAATTTCTTGGTTACTCGCAGTTCTGCTGATTCTTACCTTCTCTGTTTCGCTGTACGGTTGCGAAGAAGCTACCGAAAACAGCGCCGATAACAGCGAATCGCAAGCAGACGAATCTTCGGAAACGGAGGAAAGCACCCCCATGATAATCATTTCAAACGACCCCGCTTACAAAAACCTTACCACCGGCAAGAGCTATACCACCTCGGGACTCCACCCCGATAACAACGCTCCCAGCTATCCCGACGAAGGCAATAAGAGCCTTACCGACGGAATCCGCCCCTCTGCTACCGCAAAATATTCCGATTCTACCTTCGCAGGCTTCAACAAAAACTCCAGAACCTACGTAGAGCTCGGTTACTCGGCAGTTACGGTAGACCTCGGCGGTATTCATTACGTCGATAAATTCACCGCAAGCGTCGGCTCGTCTTATCATATCGACGTAGGCATCAGCGCACCCGAATTCGTTTCGGTATACGTTTCGAACGACGGAAACAAATGGCACAACGCAGGCACGGTAGAATGTGTCGATGACAGCACAACCAGCGCGATAGACGTTACTCTCACGCTCGAAAGCGCACTTACCGCAAGATACGTTGAATTCCGCTTCGTAGGAGGAAGCAACTGGATAATGGTTGCCGAAGCCGAAGCATTCGGCATACCCGCAGAAGCAGCTATCGATTACCCCGAAGCAAAGGAAAGCGTAAGCTTCCTGTTTATCGGTAACAGCTCGACCTACTATTTCAACGTTCCTCACAAGTTCCAGCAGATCTGCAAGGCGGCAGGTATCGAAATAGAAGTAGATTACTGCTGCGTGGGAAGCGCCTATCTCAGCCAGTTCGCCGATGAAAACGACGAAGCACGCGGCAAGCTTCTCCGCTCCAAGCTCGCAAAGAAGGAATACGATTATATCGTAATTCAGGACAACAGCAACGCCGATTACAGCGCATCGAAGCCCGCTATGGACAAGCTCGTTCCGCTTTTGAAGGAAACCGGCGCAGAGCTCTTCCTTTACAAGAGATACTCCTCGAACGACGACCCCTCGAAGCGTGTTGACAGCGCATACAAGCACCACGTCAACTACACTCAGCTTGCAAAGGATTTCAATATAAGCAAGCTCGCACCCGCCGCAGACGCATTCCTTATCTGCGAAAGAAAATACCCCAAAGCAACCATTTATCACACCGATAATTCTCACCACTCCCACGCAGGCGCTTACCTTATCGCGTGCGTATGGGCAATAAGCTACTTCGATATCGATATAGACAGCATTTCCTACACCGCAGGACTCGACAGCGAAACTCTCGCCGCACTTAAAGACTGTGCCAAGACCGCTTGCGCGCAGGGCTACGATTTCCCTCAGAAGTAATAGAAACGGGCCAAGACGCCCTTGAAAGAAACAGCAACGAAAAAATCAAGCTTCATTTAAACCGTGAAGCTTGATTTTTTATATTCTTATTCAATTATTGAGCCGCATCGAGCTTGAAGGTGATAGTTTCGTATTCACCTGCGGTAAGGGTTCTGTTAAAGCGGAATACCGTAACGGTAACCGTTTCGCCCGCGCGGTATTTCGCAAGCGCGCTCGTAAGGTCACTGCGGTTCTTGATTTCCACACCGTTGAAATCGGTAATTATATCGTAACGCGAAAGTCCTGCCGCGTATGCAGAGCTGTTGAATTCGATATCCGCGATAAGAACGCCTTCGGGATATTCGCAACGGGGATTCATTCTGAAATAGTCAAGACCGTCTTCGACGTCATAAACGGTAATGCCGATTTGCGGAGTCGCAAAAGCAATATCGCTGTCGCCTATTTCTTCACCCGCGATAAGCTTTTGGAATATTTCTATCGCGCTGGTAATGGGGATCGCAAATCCGATACCCTCGAACTGTTCGTCGGCAATCTTCAACGAGGTTATACCGATTACGTTACCCGCCATATCGATAAGCGGACCGCCGCTGTTACCGGGGTTGATCGAGCAGTCTGTCTGGATAAGCTTCATGGTTTTTACAACCTTGCCGTAATCGTTGGTGATCTGTACCTCACGCGCGGTACCGCTTACTATACCGCAGGTCATCGTGCCCGCAAGAGTTTCGTCATAGGGGGTACCGATCGCAACGACGTTTTCGCCGATCTTGATCTTGCTCGAATCGCCGAACGAAACCTGAACGAGATCTTTCGCTTCGATATGAAGCACGGCAATATCGGTTATAGAATCGCTTCCGACGATCTTTGCATCGAATTCCCTGCCGTCGTAGAAGGCAACCGTGATCTGATCGCCGTATTCGATAACGTGGTGGTTCGTAGCGATATATCCGTGTTCTGCATCGATTACAAAGCCGCTTCCGATCGAATAGGGCTGACCGTCAAGGCTTACTCTTATCGTACAGCAGGAAGGCGCGCATTCGTTATAAATTTCGCTTAAATCTGTGGAAAGGTCGGTATCGCTGTCGGGAGCAACGCTGAATTCGGGAACGCTCATATCGGGATCGCGCGAATATTCAAGCGACGAGCTTTCTTCCGACAAATCGCCCGAAGCACTCGATTCGGACTGCGAGGGCAGAAAAGAATCGGGAAGGTTAAAATCAAAATTACGGGAAAGCACCACGCCGAGCACGGTAAGCACGATCGCGCCGATAACTATTGCGATTATGGCAAGCACCTTGCCGCCGTTACCGCCGTTTTTGTTATTGTGCTCCGAGCCGTTCCAATTATAAGAATAATCGGGGCGGTTGTTATTTTCGGGAGGTGTTTGATTGTTGTAGTTATTGTTCATTTATAGCACTCCTTTGCTCGTACAAATGATACCATTTTATTCTTAAAAGACACTTTATTTTGAATTTCGGTTATTTTTCCGCACAAATCATCTTCGCGGTGCGATTTCGACAATCGCGGGAGGAAGCGTGAAGCGGAATTCGGTGTATTCCCCCTGCACCGAATCGACAAAAATTTCTTCGCCGTGGTTCACTATCGCTGTTTTTGCGATATACAAGCCCAAGCCAGTACCGCTTTTATCGAGCCCGCGTGAACGGTCGGTTTTATAAAATCTGTCAAAGACGTGCAAAAGCTCGTCCCTACCGATACCCTCGCCGCTGTTGCGGATAACGAATTGCGCCTTGCGCTTTTTGCGTTTATCGGAAACAAACGAAAGCCTGATGCTTATTTTTCCCTTTTCGGGAGTGAATTTCACGGCGTTATCCATAAGATTGAAAATAACGCGGTGGATCACATCGGGATCGGCGTTAACGTATATATCGTCATTGCCCGTATCGAATTCTATATCTATATCCTTTTTGCTTATCTTCGATTCAAGCGAAATAAGCACGGTGCGCGCGGTTTCCGAAAGGTTGAAGTCGATCGGCTTTAAATCGGTTCCGCTTTCCAATCGCGATACCTCAAGCAGAGTATTTACAAGCCTTGAAAGCCGTTTTACCTCCTGCGAGATGATATTAAGATACTGCTCGTGCTTTTCGGGCGGTATGGTTCCGTCGAGAATTCCGTCAACGAAGCCCGAAATAGTCGTCATAGGGGTACGTAGGTCGTGGCTGACGTTACCGAGGAAGGAGTTCCTTACCTCGTCGATATGCTTGAGCGAAACCGCCATATCGTTTATTGCGGCGGCAAGCTCGGCTACCTCGTCCTGACCCGTGTATTCGATTTTAGTATCGAATCTGCCCTTGGCGTAATCCTTTGCCGCGCTGATAATTTCCGTGAGCGGTTCGGTCGTACGGCGCGAAATAACGTAAAGTGAAAGCATTGCCGCAAGGAACATCCACAAAGCAACGGTTATTGCAACTATAACTATTTCCTTTGTAAATATAACGCTCGAGTAATTGCTCATGCTTATAAGCAAAACAAACGGCTGACCCTCGGAATAAAAAACGTGATAGCTGTTCATACGGTTGCTTTTGAAAAAGTCCTCGACCGTGCTTATCGAATAGCTTTCGCTCGTAGAAAGCATCGTATTGAACGCCCTTTCGGAAAGCGAAACTTCGCCTTGGGTGTATTCCTTATCGGTCGTGCCGACAAGCAGTCCCTCTTTATCGAACACGTATATTTCGGCTTTGGAATTGCTCGCAGTGTAATCGATCATACGCTGAAGATCGCTGCTGTAATAAAACGCTTCATAAATAGCGTCGTATCCGCTGTTTTCGAGATAGGTATCTATCACAAGCGCGGTAGAGCCCGCAGAGGCGTTCATCGTATCGCGCTGAATATTATAGCTGTCCGCAGAAATACGCGACGAAACCGCAAACAGTATAGCGGTAATACAGGCAAGCAGTATTACCGTAAACGTCGCAAGATATTTACTGAATATACTTTTAAACACAGTATTCTCCGTTATTTAGAGTTTTAATTATTTTAACATATAATAATGAAGAATACAAGGACAAAAAGTTAATAAATAAAGATTGGGTATTATATTCACCGCAAAAACATAAAACTTCGCGACGTGAATATAACGCCAACCTTGCTTTAATTGATTTTCGATTATAATGCGGGAGCACGTCGGCGTGCGCCATACCCTATCCCGACCAAGCCTGCGCAGGCTCGGATAAAAAGAAAAACATCCGAACCAAGTTCGGATGTTCTCTTTTTGGTGACCCGTAGGAGAATCGAACTCCTGTTACCGCCGTGAAAGGGCGGTGTCTTAACCGCTTGACCAACGGGCCATTGATGGTAGCGGAAGTTGGACTTGAACCCACGACCTATCGGGTATGAACCGATTGCTCTAGCCAACTGAGCTATTCCGCCATGTATTCGCCGCATTTCCGCGACAGCTTGGCTAGTATAACAGATAATTTTCGATTTGTCAATAGCAAATTTAAGATTTTTTTGATTTTTTTGTAAAAAATTTTTTCTTTCTATATTGACATATCGAAAAACGCGTGATATTATTAAGATACATTCTTATCAAGAGTGGTGGAGGGAGCTGCCCGACGAAACCACGACAACCTACAATCAATGCAAGGTGTCAATTCAGTAGTTTTTATAACGAAGATGAGATGTTTAAAAGCATTAGTTAAACTATGCCCTTTGAACGTCTGTCAAAGGGCATTTTGTTTTGTAAAAGCAACCCAAACAAGTCTAAAAAACATCGGAAATAAAAATAAGGAGAACAAAAATGAGAAAGTTTTTTACCAGCGAATCGGTTACCGAGGGACATCCCGATAAGATCTGCGACCAGATCTCCGATTCCGTACTTGATGCAATACTCGCAGAAGACCCCATGGCACGCGTTGCATGCGAAACCGCCTGCACCACCGGCCTTATTCTCGTAATGGGCGAAATCACCACCACCGCAAAGCCCGATTTCCAGACCATCGCACGCGAAACCGTTCGCAACATCGGCTACGATCACAGCGACAAGGGCTTCGACTGCAACACCTGCGGCGTTATCACCGCTATCCACGGTCAGTCCCCCGATATTGCTATGGGTGTCGATAAGGCACTCGAAGCAAAGAGCGGCGAAATGAAGGACGATAAGGACACCGGCGCGGGCGACCAGGGTATGGTATTCGGCTTTGCCTGCAACGAAACCCCCGAGCTTATGCCTATGCCTATCTCGCTTGCACAGCACATGGCAAAGCGTCTTTCCGAGGTTCGCAAGAACGGCACTCTTCCCTATCTCCGCGCAGACGGCAAAACTCAGGTTACCGTTGAATACGAAGATAACAAGCCCGTTCGCGTAGACGCTATCGTTGTTTCCTCTCAGCACGCAGAAGAAATCACTCTCGAACAGATCCGCGAAGACATCATCCGCGAAGTTATTATCCCCTCTGTTCCCGCAGAATATATGGACGATAACACCAAGATCTACGTTAACCCCACCGGCAGATTTGTTGTCGGCGGCCCCCACGGCGACAGCGGTCTTACCGGACGTAAGATCATCGTCGATACCTATGGCGGATACGCTTCCCACGGCGGCGGCGCGTTCTCCGGTAAGGACCCGACCAAGGTTGACAGAAGCGCGGCTTATATGGCTCGTTACGTTGCAAAGAATATCGTAGCGGCAGGCGCGGCAGACAGATGCGAAGTTCAGATCGCTTACGCTATCGGCGTTGCAAGACCTCTTTCCGTGCTTATCAACACCAACGGCACCGGTAAGGTTTCCGACGAAAGACTCGCAGAAATCGTCAACGAAGTATTCGACCTTCGTCCCGCGGCAATCATCGAAACCCTCGACCTCCGCAAGCCTATCTATAAGAACCTTGCGGCATACGGTCACTTCGGCCGCGAAGAGCTCGGCGTTAAATGGGAAATCGCCGACAAGGCAGACGAAATCAGAGCACGCATCTAATTACATAATATGACGAAAACCGCGTAGGACAAATCCTACGCGGTTTCTTTTAGCTGATCTTATACACCTTGCAGGCATTAAGCGAAAACAGCAGCTCTGCGTCTTCAAGACCAAGCGCCCTTGCGGTACATTTCAGAATCTCCTCATCGTTCTGCCCTTCGTTGATATAAACGGTAACTCCATTCGAAATATCGACACCATTGAATACTTCAGCAATACTTTCTTCGGTTATTTCGGTATCTTTTGCTATATACGACCGCTCGGTTTTCGCAAAAAGATAAATATCGTCAAGAAAGCGATTGCTTTGCAATTCAAAGAAATAGACTGCGGGAACAGATGAATTCTCTTCGACATAACTCACCGCGCCGCCACGGTCGATATAAAGCGATTCAGGCTCTATGTTTAAAGCAACCGGAGTGCAAAGCATTATACACGCTAAAGTAACCACCAGTATATTGCAACGCTTTTCGCAAAGTATACTGCGAAAAAGGTGATAAAGATAGCAAAAAAGTACTGTAAAAAGCATACCGCACACAGGCAGAATATAGCGAACTTCAGTATACGGCGAACAAATCGCGGCGATCACAAAATAAAATACCGCTGAAATAAACGTTACAGTAAGCTTTATATATGCTTCACGGGTAATATCCTCGCTCTTACGAGCCAGCTTTTTGTATATCCAAGCGCAGAAGATCAACGAAACAAGCACCCAAAGGAATCCATCAAAGCCAAAACGGTTAAGCTTATCTAAGTACAAAAACAACCTTTGTGAGTGCTCCGAAAAACCGCCCAGCTTCGAAATCGCGCCCTGCCCGCGATATCCCGAAAATAAGTGCTTTAACGAATACGGAAAAATAATTATCGACATACCGCCCGCAGCGGCAAGAGTGCAGGTATATTTAAAAAACCGCTTATATTGTTTTTTATAAATATAAAGACAAGCAAATATAGAAAAGAGCGCCAACAGATAAAACAAATAGTAATAATGCGTAAGCGAACCGATAAGCGCGCATATTGCTATAGCTATATAAATCGATGTCTGTTGTTCTTCAGATCGGCACAACCGCAAATGCAGATAAAGCATCACAAGCATCAACAACGCCGAAAGTGAATACATACGGATGAACAATACGTTTGTAATCGAAGCGACCGTAAACGAAGAAACAAATGCAAGCACCATTGATTTTTCTTTTACATACCGCTGACCGATAAGAAGGTTTTGTGCCACCAAATAAGTAAAAACAGTTATAAATCCATATATCACGATATTAAGCAAAATACCGTGCCAAAACGTGAGTTTGTCCGAAAAAGCGTTCATAAACAAACGCAATAACAGATAGTAAAACGGTGGATGCACGTCGTTTTTCTGGTTTTCATATACAGCCCGAAAATCGCAAAGCTCGTTGTTGTCTACCGTAAGATAATCCGCATAGTAATTACCGCTGTGCCACGTATCGTAAAAATCACTGTTTTCCTGAATTTCCACTCTGTTATAATTCGCAAGACCAAGCGAATACGCCTCGTCCATGTGAATATAAGCCTTGTGTGCGCCGTAGAGGGCAAAAATAAGACTTTGCGCAAGCAAAACAAAGGCAAGAATTAATATTTCGTATCTTTTGTTCCTCATTTTAGTCAAAAAAAATAAAACGTATGGTATTTCCCTGCCCCTTCGTTATAAAGAGGCAGGGATCACGTTTATGTGTTATTACATATATTATTTCGGTGTGCGGATATTTATATCGCCGCTGACGGTAGTGACGGAGCAATGACAAAGCTGTCCGGAAACGTCGTTCGCAGGGACGTTTACGCTTCCGCTTGCAGTATGTACGCTAAAATAGCGTTTGGAATTGATGTAGCCGTCGATATCTCCGCTCGTTGTGGCAAGATTCATTTGCGCATACGAATCGATTCCTTCGAACTCGATATCGCCGCTCGTTGTTTTAAACGAAATACCGATACAGGAAACGACGTTTTGTGCTTCGATATCGCCGCTTGTTGTTTCCGCCTGAATATTCACGTAGTTGTAAACATCTGCAAGATTTATTTCGCCGCTGGTTGTTTCGAGAAGAATATCCACCGCCCTTGCGCCGTCGATACTTATATCGCCGCTTGATGTTTTGACGGATATTTCCTTGCCAATGCCGAAATACTCACTCAATCCCGCGAGATCATCGGCAGTTCCTGATATTTCCTTGTTTTCGCAGGTATAAACCTTTGCTATATCGACGTCGCCGCTCGCCGTTTCGATAACAAAGCCGCCTCTTTCGACGTCGCGTACACTTATATCGCCGCTTTCGCTTTTAAGCTTTGCGGGAGTGTCCGATATATCCGAGCGGAAATCTATATCGCCGCTTCCGGTTTTTATTTCGGCATACCTGAACGTCAAATCATCTACTACCGTAACGTCTGCGCTTCCTGCTTCGATATAAAGATTATTGTACATATCATAGGGAAGATACAGAGTTACCGAGGAATCGCCGTACCATATCGAGCCCATTTTTTGAAACCAATTACGGTCGTCAACACAGGTTATATACAGTACGCCGTCGTTGCCGATATTGTAAAAACGGTGAACTCCTTCGATATTCGTGAATCGCACATAACAATCTTCGGTTTCCGAGCGTTCGACTATGACGTCCGAAAATGTTTCTGAAATTCTGATAGAATCGAAAGGCGAAATCGCACTCGTATCATCGTCGATCGAAAAATATCCCCAACCGGAAGCAATAGCGTCCTTATTGAAGCCCGATTTTATTAAAGGCATAAACATTGCCGCGAGAGCAATGATCGACACAAAGGCTATCGCACAAGCGATCAACCAGCCGTATTTAAAGCCCTTCTTTGCTTCTTTTTCTTTCTTTTCTTCTTCCACGGGCACCAACGCACCGCTTCCCTGCATTATTTCCGCGATAACCGATTCGGGATCGCCCATTGCGGCAACGGCATCCTGCTCCGACATACCGTCTTCGATTCGGTCGTCGATCATTTCGGAATAATATCTTATCGACCTGCTTATATCGTCTTCGGATAACGAAGCAATGCCTTTTCTTATTGTTTCAAGGAATTCAAGCTTTCTCATCGCTGTTTCCCTCCTTTGTGATAAATTCATATACCAATACTATCTGCTTCCATTCCTCTGCGAAATCGGAAATCCTCTTTCTTCCCGTGTCGGTTATCGAATAATACTTTCTTAACCGACCGTTATGCTCTACCGAATAAACCGTAAGCATCTGCGATGACTCCAAACGCCGAAGAATCGGATAAAGAGTCGATTCCGATATTTCTATATACGGCGAAAGGTCCTTTATTATTTGGTAGCCGTAGGAATCGGCATCCTTTATTGCAGCCAGAACGCAAACATCGAGCAAGCCGCGTTTTATTTGAATATCCATCACGAATACCTCCCTCTGTGCAATACTATATCACGCATAGTATTGTTTGTCAAGAGGTATTTTAAAAAAAGCCGCAAGCTTTAACTTGCGGCTTTTTGTTTTTATTCTTCGTCGATATGCTGTTCCATTTCCGCCTGAATTTCGGGATCATAGGAAAGCATGGGAGCAATATCCTTGTTGTTGATTTTTCTTTCGATATAGTTCTTGGTAATTTTAAGAACGAGCGGGAGAAGCGCAACAACGCCGATAAGGTTGGGGATCATCATAAGTCCGTTGAAGGTATCCGAAAGATCCCAAGCAAGACCGCCTTCCATAACTGCGCCCGAAACGATCATAAGCACAAAAATGAACTTATAGACCTTAACGCCCTTCGCGCCGAAGAGATATTCAACAGCCTTCGAGCCGTACTGCGACCAACCGAGAACGGTGGTGAATGCGAAGAAGAGCATTGCGATAGCGACAAACCACGTACCTGCCGCGCCGAACTGCTGTCCGAACGCTTCGGAAACGAGAGTATCGCCGTTTGCGCCCGCAACGGGAGCGCCTGTGGAAAGGTCGATATAACCGGTCGAGAGTACAACGACTGCGGTCATGGTGCAGACAACGAAGGTATCGAAAAATACTTCGAAAATGCCCCACATACCCTGCTTTACGGGTTCCTTTACGTTAGAGGACGAGTGTACCATAACCGAAGAACCCAAGCCCGCTTCGTTAGAGAACACGCCGCGCTTGAAGCCCTGAGTCATCGTCTTTTTAATAAGCACGCCGATACCGCCGCCGAGGAATGCCGCAGGCTTGAATGCGAACTTGAATATCGCCGCAAACATCGGGCCTACGTTTTCGATATTCATAGCGAATATCACAAGCGAGCCGATAACGTAGATAACCGCCATAAATGGAACGACTACCTCTGCAAATTTAGCAATACGTCTTAAACCGCCGATAATGATAAGCGCGGCGATGATAAGAAGAGCCACACCGATAAGAAGGTGAATTATATCGATACCCGTGTTGCCGATCGTACCGAGCGAAACGTTACCAAAGAATGCTGCGTCCATATTGAGCACGATCTTGTTGATCTGTGCCATGTTACCGATACCGAACGAAGCGAGTATCGCAAAGCAGGAGAAGAGAACCGCGAGAACGTTCGAGCTTACAGAAAGCCACTTTTTGCCGTAGCGCTTGCCGAGACCGTCCTTCAAGTAATACATCGGGCCGCCCGACCATTCGCCGTCTTTATTCTTGCGGCGGTAATAGATACCGAGCAGGTTTTCCGAAAAGTTTGTCATCATACCGAAGAATGCGGCGATCCACATCCAGAATACCGCACCGGGACCGCCGGTTACGATAGCCGCGGCAACACCCGCGATATTACCCGTACCGATCGTTGCCGCAAGTGCCGCGCAAAGTGCCTGGAACTGCGTAATAGATTTCTTGTCGGTATTTTTGGTGCTGTTGCTGTCCTTTTTAAAGACGCTTGCAATAGTTTTCTTCCACCAATGGCCTATATGACCGATTTGGAAAAACTTTGTTCCGAACGTCAAGAGAATGCCCGTACCGATAAGCAGTATCAAGCCGGGCAGACCCCATACCGCGCTGTTGACCGCATCGTTTATCGATGCGACCGCTTCCAAAAACTTATCCATAAGTCCTCCGAAAATAAAAAATTTGACGTTGCGCCAAATACGCCCGTCAAAAACAAAAATCCATTAAAAAATCATCTTTGTCCTTTTGCCTGAGAGTTTGACGTATTCAACGCTTGCACCTTCGGCCCTCATAAAATGAGTGTCTCCAAAGCTCTGTCACCGTTCGGTCCGAAAACGTTCTGAACGGATCACACAGATATTCAATTAATACACTATATATACCACACAATAATCTATTTTTCAATAGTTTTTTTAATATTTATTCATTTTTTTGCATTTTTCTCTATTACCAACGGTTGAATGCTTTGTATTGACAACGAAAAACCCGCGTGATACAATAATATCAGCCCACCGTACTGCAGGCGGTCAGGCATATTATAATCACGAAAGGAGGGGCAGTATATGAATTTTGCGCTTTGCATTAACGCAAGTGCCGTATTGCTCGCCCCGTTCGGAAGGGTTTAAGTTCCCATTGGCCTTTCTCGGCGAGTAAATAGCAAAAACGGGATCGCGTTACAGCGTGACCCCGTTTTTGCCGTGCGGCACTCCACCAAGCTGAAATTCGGCTCACAAAACGGAGGTCACACATTTGATCCTTAATATCGGCGCAAACATAAGACAGCTTCGTACCGACGCGGGACTGACACAGCGCGCGTTGGCATACAAGCTTCAAATCAGCATTCAGGCAGTATCGAAATGGGAGCAAAGCCGCTCCTATCCCGATATTACTCTGCTTCCGCAAATTGCCGATCTTTTTTCGGTAAGCATCGACAGACTGTTCGAAAATGCCTGAAAAGTAAATTAATCCCCTTAAAGCAAAGCTTGGACTAAAAATCCAAATCTGCGATAAGGGGATTTTTTCTTTAAGCCAAACAGATAAATCTGCGCTCGGCAAGGTCGTTTATCTTCTTTTTCGTTTGTATATGTATTATCGTCAATAAATTTTTTACAGCCTTTTTCTGCGTTTATCGTTTTCGCAATTTTATCGGTCGTTCGTTATTATTTAAGCTTTTCCACAAGCTCGCAGAGATAGCGTATGGGAATCATCATCGTAAGTCCGCCCGCCTCATCGAGCACCGCACCGACAAGAACGCCGATAATAAGTCCGCTTTCGAGGCTGACGATAGGTCCGCCCGAATTGCCGTGGAAGGCTTTTATATCGAGGAAGGTGGTACGCTGATTGTTGCGGGTTTGGTTAGACGAAACGTAACCGCGCGCAAGGCTTATATTGAGCTCTTCGACGTTATCGGTAAGATTGCTTCCCAAGGGGAATCCGAGCAAAGCGACCTCTCCGCCGATTTCGGGCTCGAGTCCCGTGCAATCGATTTCGCAGTGGAAATATTCGTTCTTATCGAGCTTGATTATCGCAAGGTCGTGAACGGTATCCTTTGCAACAACGGTTGCGTTGATAAAGCCCTGAGGTGCAAGGGGTGCGGCAAAGCGTACCTTTACGGTTCTCGCATCGCCGACAACGTGTGCGTTGGTTGCGGCATAGCCGTCATTGGTGAGCATAAAGCCGCTGCCTTCGCCGACGTTGGTTCTTATAAAAATAACGCCGTTCGTGAAGTCCTTGCGGTTTTTCGCATAGTTAAGAAGCTTTTCGTCCGAAACGTTGAGCTTTATCGGTGTCAATGCCGTCACGGGCGGTTTTACAGAAGAGCCGTTTCCGCCGATTTCCGTGCCGCTCTGCTTACTGCCGCGCGGGATCATAGGTCTGTCGCCTCCGGAGCTGCCGCTGATACCGCCGATAGCATCGAGCAATCCGCCGAGCGCGCCGATAAGCCCGCCGATATCCGAATCGGCACCGCGCGATCCGCCGCCGACAATGATACGGTCTTCGTTGCCTTCGATCTTTATACCGCCGTTACCGCCGATAGATATACCGCCACCGCCGATCACGATTCCGTTTCCGCCGCCGATGCTAATGCCGTTACCGTTACCGCCGATAGATATACCGCCACCGCCGAGAATTGCATTGATAATATCGGGGTCGGTAATTTCTTCACCGTTGATAACCACGCGAACGTTGCGGTTAATATTGATATTGCTGTCGGAAGCAAGAGGAGTAACGCTTATTACCTTCCAGTTGCTCTTTATAAAGCTGTCGAGCACCTTTGCGCCCGCAGAGTATTCTTCCTCGGTCATTGCTCCGTCGGAAGAGCAGAATTCGTTAAGTATCATGCAGGTAAGTGCATCGAGTCGTTCATAAGCATTCTTTTCGATTTCGGCGAAAAGAAGACATTTTTCGGCAAATGCAGAAGCAACAGGCGCGACCATTTCGATCATTTCCTCGGAAAGCAGTCTGTTTTCTTCCTTGGAATAGCCCTTGAGCGCATCCCAATCGACAGAAATTCCGCCGTTTTCCAAGCCGAGAGCGGCGATAAATTCAACCTCGCCGTCGCACACGCGTCCGTCCGCAACCGCGCAGGCAAGCATAACGGTTTGCAATACAACGTTATACTGTCTTATCGTCGCACGTCTGTTAAGCTCGCGGTTACCTTGTATTTTATCCTCGGGCATAGCGTCCGCAAGTGCGGAAAGTATATTTTTCGCTTCGCCGTAATATTTTTTTGCGTTTTCGAAAAGCTTCATAAAAGCACCTCTTTTTGCGTTTTTTTACAATATTGTATATATAATAACACAGTTTTCGCAAAATGTAAAGAGATAGCGAAGCAACTTCCGCTTTTGTGTTATTTCAATAAAAACACGGTTCTGCGTTGCATAATCTCTACAAAATCAAAAGAAATTGAAGCTATGCTATTGACATTGACCTTTAGGAGTGATAATATACTAAAAAATGCGTTTGAGCAGGAACAAGTAGGTTAGGAAAAAGCCTTTCAGAGAGTTGCCGTTTGGTGCGAGGCAATGGGTAATACCTTTCGGAATTCATCCTGCGAGCAGTGCACCGAACGGATTTTCCAAGTAAGCTGCAACGGGCGTTCCCGTAACAGAACAGGGGTGTTTTTCGGCACTCCGTAAGGCCGTGATCGCGAGAAAACGGTAAATAGAGGTGGTACCGCGGGTATTCCCGTCCTCTGTATTCGTTCAGAATGCAGAGGGCGTTTTTTGTTCGCTTAAAAGTATATTATTTTCAAAAGGTGAAAAATATGGAACACAATTATTATCAGAAAGACATAGAAACAATGTCTGTCGAAGATATGAAAAGGCTTCAATCCGAAAAGCTTGTCAAGCAGGTTAAGCACGTTTATGAAAACGTTGAATATTACCGCAACCTTATGGACGAAAAGGGCGTTAAGCCCGAGGATATAAACGGAATCGAGGATCTGCACAAGCTCCCCTTCCTTTCGAAAGCAGACCTGCGCGATGCTTATCCTTACGGACTTCTCGCAAAGCCGCTTGATGAATGCGTCCGCATACATTCGACCTCGGGCACAACCGGTCGCCGCGTGGTTGCGTTCTACACCCAGCACGACGTTGACCTTTGGGAGGATTGCTGTGCAAGAGCAATCGTTGCCGCAGGCGGAAGCAAAAGCGACGTTTGTCAGGTTGCTTACGGCTATGGACTTTTCACCGGCGGTGCAGGTCTTCACGGCGGCTCGCACAAGGTTGGCTGTCTTACTCTTCCGATGTCCTCGGGCAATACCGAACGTCAGGTACAGTTTATGACCGACCTTAACGCGACAATCCTTTGCTGTACTCCCTCTTATGCGGCGTATATCGGCGAATATTTAAAGGAAAAGAACATAAAGCCCGAAGAAATTCCTCTTAAAGCGGGTATTTTCGGTGCAGAGCCCTGGACCGAGGAAATGCGCAGAGGAATCGAAGAAATGCTCGGCATTAAGGCTTACGATATTTACGGTCTTACCGAAACGAGCGGCCCCGGCGTTGCGTTCGAATGCTCCGAACAAACGGGTATGCACATAAACGAGGACCACTTCCTTGCCGAAATTATCGACCCCGAAACGGGCGAGGTGCTTCCCGAAGGCGAAAAGGGCGAGCTTGTTTTCACCTCGCTCGATAAAGAAGCGTTCCCGCTTTTGCGTTACCGCACGCGTGATATATGCGTGCTCTCGCGCAAGAAGTGCTCGTGCGGCAGAACACTTATTAAAATGGCGAAGCCTATGGGCAGAACCGACGATATGATGATCATACGCGGCGTAAACGTATTCCCCAGCCAGATCGAAACGGTATTGCTCAACGAAGGCTATCAGCCCAATTATCAGATCATCGTTGACCGCGTGAATAATAACGATACCTTCGACGTAAACGTAGAAATGACCCCCGAGCAGTTCACCGACAAGGTAAGCGAAATTCTTTCGATGGAGCGCAAGCTTTCGGACGCGATGAAGACTATGCTCGGCATTAATCCCAAGGTACACCTTGTTGCTCCCAAAACCATCGCAAGAAGCGAGGGCAAGGCTGTCCGCGTTATAGATAAGCGCAAGCTTATATAGAAAAAATACGGAAAGGAAAACAATTATGGCAATCAAGCAGATCACTGTATTTGTAGAAAACAAGCAGGGCACTTTGGTATCGGTAACCGATATTCTCGCAAAAAGCAATATCAACCTGCGTGCTCTTTCGATAGCGGAAACGAACGATTTCGGTATTCTCCGCCTTATCGTCAACGACGTGGAAACCGCCAAAAAAGCACTTTCCGAAAACGGATACCTTATTAAAGTAACCGAGGTCGTCGGCGTTAAAATCGGCGATGCACCCGGCAAGCTTACCGCCGCGCTCGACGTGCTTCACAAAGCGGGCATTAATATGGAATATCTCTATGCCTTTATGGCACGCACCGAAAAGCACGCTTACGTCGTTTTGCGCGTTGAAAACAACGAAATCGCAGAAGCGGCGCTCGAAAACGCAGGCTTCCATCTTATCACCGACGCAGACATAAACAAGCTTTAAAGCAAAAATACAAATCCGCCGGGCTTAAACAAAAGCATTCGGCGGATTTTTTACGTTTTGCGAAAAATATTACGATTTGTTCAGCGATAACAGCTCGGGGTCCCACGCATAAAGCTCTAAATAATAGTAAATGGAAAATTCCTCGGGGTCGCCCTCGTCGTCCACGGCGGTTTTGGTGCAGCTGAATTCGTGGGTATCTCCAACGCGCATTTCCACTACCTCGGTGCCGTAGTCGAAGCTGTATCCGTAGCCCAAGGTGCATTCAAGCTTGACGCCTACGTATTCGTCGCCTTCCATCACGTAACCGAGGAACTTTACGTCCAGATTAAACAGCTTTTCTGCGTCCTTAAAATAACTGCCGTCTGCCACGGGGACTAAAACATTCGCATTCTTTTTGATCGGTTCAAAGGTTTGGTGTCCGACACGGATAATAAATTTTTCTGCCATCCGTTTTCCTCCGTTCAATTTACCGCAGGCGGTGTTGCCTGCCTATTTTTATTAAGTATATCACACAACGCAGTATATTTCAATAGGCATAACGAAACGGCGTTAAACCTCTTTAACGCTTGGCGGCTTACGCGCCAAAAACACGAAAAAATCTATTGACAAACCGAAATCGGTGTGATAAAATACGCTAAATTAAAACGCTGTGATGCGGAATAGTAAGCAAAAGGATTCGCCTTGAGAGAGATGCCGTTCGGTGCGAGGCATCGGGAAGCTTTTGCAGAACTCACCGCGGAGCGGCTGCCGTGATCTTGTAACGTAATGGCAGACGGGGACTCCCGTAACAGAGTAAAGATGTGTTTGCATCAAAGTGCATCCCGTTGGGATGAAGAAGAGTGGTACCGCGGAAGCTAAGCAAGGTCTTACGTTTTCGTCTCTTTGAAACAACAAAGGGACGGGAGCGTTTTTTTGTTGGCAAACGACAAATTTTCTTATTCGAGAAAGGTTTTTAAAAATGAAAAACATTACTATTTCCGATATTACACTCAAAAAGCTTTCGCAGGATCGCGAAGCGGCTTTGCTTTTCCGTGAAAAAACAGCGGTTGCCGTTTGTGCGGACGGTATAGGCGCAAACGTTATCGAGCTTGCACCCATAAAAAATCCGCGTGAGGATGCAATTATCTGTAAAACCATTTCGCAAAACGTAAAAAACGCAATCATCGCCGTTCCCGTAGGGTTCGATAAAGAAAGCGTAGCTACCGCTTGGGATTGCATAAAGGAAGCCAAAAAGCCCCGTTTGCAGATAGAGCTTCCCGCTTCTACCGTTTTGATGGAATACACCTATCATATAAAGTCCGAAAAAATGCTCACAAAAATCGCAGAGCTCGTTAAGGCGGCAAAGGAGCTTTGCGAGGACGTTGAATTTTCGGCGCTCGATGCAACGCGCGCGGATATTGATTTTCTCGTTTCCGCCGCAAAGGAAGCCGCCGCTAACGGTGCAACCGCAATAACCGTTTGCGACGATGCGGGCGTTTCGATTCCCGAAGAAATCGCCGCCATTACCGAAAGGTTGAAGAGCGAGGTAAATATACCCGTTTACGTTCAGGTGTCCGATAGGGTTAATATGGCTGTCGCTTCGGCTGTTGCCGCAATAAAAGCAGGGGCAGACGGTATAAAATGCGCTATGGCAGGCAAAAACGTGCTTCTTACCGGCGAGCTTGCGGATGCGCTTGGCATTTGTGCAAAGCAGATCGGCGCGGAAACCACCCTGCAGAACGTAAAAATCCACGCAAGCATCGATGATATGCTCGCAAAAATCAATCACACCGCTTATGAAGCCGCAGGCGAGGTAAGCGAAAAATCAAAAATCCTGCTCGATTCCGACAGCACTATCGCACAGGTAGCGCAGGCGGCGCGTGTTCTCGGCTATGAGCTGACCGATTCCGATTGCGGAAACGTTCACAAAGCTCTTATGCAGGTTTGTGAAAAGAAGGATGCTGTCGGCGCAAAAGAGCTCGAAGCGCTTATCGCAAGCTCCGCAATGCAGGCACCCTCTACCTATCATCTCGAAAGCTATACCACCAACAGCAGTAATCTTGCCAGCTCGATGTCGCAGGTAACGCTGAAGTGCAACGGCGAAATTATCAACGGCGTAAGCATCGGCGACGGTCCTATCGATTCCGCATTCCGCGCTATCGAGCAGTGTATCGGTTATCACTACGAGCTCGATGATTTTCAGGTTCAGTCCGTCACCGAAGGCAAGGAAGCGCTCGGCTCTGCGCTCGTAAGACTTCGCAACAACGGCAAGCTTTATTCGGGCAACGGCATTTCGACAGACATCGTTGCGGCAAGCATAAGAGCATATATCAACGCATTGAATAAAATAGTATTCGAGGAGGAATAGTATGAAAATCGTTTTTTCGACGAAATACGTAAACCGCCCCTCGTTTATCGAAACCTGCAATTACGCCTATGATTACGGATTCGAAGGCTTCGAAATATACGATGCTGTTAAGGAACGCAGTCTTCATACCGACAGCGTTCTTCGCCGCGAAAACACCGCCGACGCGAAGAGAAAGCTCATAAACCGCAATCTTTCGGTTTCGGCTCTTCATTTTCCGCATTCCGCAGAATCGGAATTCGCAACGCAGGAGCTGTTCGCAAAATATATCGATATGGCGGCAAACGCGGGTATAGAATACGTTATCGTCCGCGCAGAGGGCGAAACGACCCCCTATGAATTAAAAGAAAAGCTTGCAAGCGCAGCAAAGCGTGCCGAAAGCACGGGCGTGAGCATACTTTTCGAAACAGTCGGCTATCTTTCCGATACCCAAAAGGTAATCGAAATCATAAACTGCTTCTCCTCTGCCGCAATCGGCGCGTCGTGGAATGTGCGCGGCACCTATTTCGGTGCGGGCGAAACCGCAGAAGCAACTATAAAAACTCTCGGCGCGTATATTAAATACGTTCGCTTGGGCGATATGAAGGACGGCAAAACCGTGCTTATCGGCGAAGGCGTCCTTCCTGTCGAAAAGGTTCTCGGCGCGCTTTCCTCGCTCAATTTCGAAGGCTTTATCTGCTGTGCATGGAACGAAGAAATCAACGATGCCGATATTGTGCTCACTCATTTCGCAAATTATATCGCATCGCTTTCCCGCAATAAAAAAGCCGTCGAGCACCGCTATTACAACCGTGCAAAAACGGGTACGTTCGTATGGAAAAAGTACGACGTTATCGATGCAACCTTCTCCGACGTGCTCGATACCATGGTCGAAAACTACCCCGACCAGTACGCCTTTAAATATCCGACTCTCGATTATACGAGAACCTACGAGCAGTTCAGACGCGACGTCGATGAATGCGCCGCGGCGCTTATTTCGCTCGGTGTAAAGGCGGGCGACCACGTTGCAGTTTGGGCGACCAACGTTCCCGAATGGTTTATCACCTTCTGGGCAACGACAAAAATCGGCGCGGTTTTGGTAACCGTCAACACGGCTTATAAGATTCACGAAATCGAATATCTCTTAAAGCAGTCCGATACCCATACTCTCGTTATGATCGAATACTGCAAGGATATTAACTATAAGGAAATTATTCAAGAGCTCTGTCCCGAGCTCGAAAATCTCCCTGCGGGCAAGCCGCTTTATTCGAAAAATCTTCCCTTCCTGCGTAACGTCGTAACGGTCGGATTCAATATGAACGGCTGTCTTAATTGGGAGCAAATGCTCTCCCGCGCAAGCCTTGTTCCTCGTGAAGAGGTACGCAGACGCGCTTCTCTCGTTAAGCCCGATGACGTTTGCAATATGCAGTATACCTCGGGCACGACGGGATTCCCGAAGGGAGTTATGCTCACCCACCGCAATATCGTAAACAACGGCAAAACGATTGGCGACAGAATGGATCTTTCGACCGCAGACCGTATGATGATTCAGGTTCCGATGTTCCACTGCTTCGGCATGGTGCTTTCGATGACCTCGATGATGACTCACGGCGGCACGCTTTGTCCTATCCCCTATTTTTCGCCGAAATCCTCGCTTGCCTGCGTGAACGACGAGCATATTACCTGCTTCAACGGCGTTCCGACGATGTTTATCGCAATGTTCAACCACGCGGATTTTACAAAAACCGATTTTTCGTATATGCGTACAGGCATTATGGCGGGTGCAAACTGCCCTGCCGACCTTATGCGCCGTGCGGCTGACGAAATGAATATGCGTGAAATCATTTCGGTTTACGGACAAACCGAAGCATCGCCCGGTTGTACGATGGGCGAGGTAAACGAGGATATCGACCACCGTGTCGAAACCGTCGGTTCTGCCTTCCCCGGCGTTGAATGTAAGATTATAGACCCCGAAACGGGCTTGGAATTGCCCGACGGCGAAAGCGGCGAATTCGTTGCACGCGGATTTAATATTATGAAGGGCTATTACAAAATGCCCGAAGCAACCGCGCAGGCGATCGATGCGGACGGCTGGCTCCACAGCGGCGATATATGCTGCCGCACACCCGACGGCTATTACAAGGTAACGGGTCGCTTGAAGGATATGATAATCCGCGGCGGCGAAAACCTTTACCCGCGTGAAATAGAGGAATTTTATCTTACCAACCCGAAGGTGCGCGACGTTCAGGTTGTCGGCGTGCCCGATGAAAAATACGGCGAGGAATGCTGTGCCTGGGTTATTCTCCACAAGGGCGAAACGGCAGACGAAGCCGAAATGAAGGAATTCGGAAACGCCTATATCGCAAGACACAAGGTTCCGAGATACTTCCTCTTTGTAAACGAGTTCCCGATGAACGCGGCAGGTAAGATACTTAAATACAAAATGCGCGATCAATCTATCGAGCTTCTCGGGCTTAAAAAATAGCGCTGTGTTGCTGTCGAAGCGAACTTTTTTCCCAAAAAGCATTGACAAATCGGCAGAATACGAGTATAATGCGATACAATGAAATTTGAATATCACAAACAACTATGACGAAGACGGTCGGATTGCCGAGTTTTAAGAGAGTTGGCGGTTGCTGCGAGCCAATGACAAAGCTTTCCAATGACCCATCACTTCCGAGTTGGAGGACCGAACGTTAACGCAAGTAGGCTCCTTCCGTAATGCTGCGTTAAAGCAATGGCTTGTCAGAGCCTGTAAGGTGGCGGATTTTATCCGCAATTTGAGTGGTACCGCGAGTTGAATGACCCGTCTCAAAGTTTTTCTTTGGGACGGGTATTTTTGTTTTATTCAAATCCGTCGAAAACAAAAACGGAAACGAAAGGAGCAAAAAAATATGGAAATGAATTTAAAAGAGGTCGCAAGCCGTATTAAAGACCTGCGTGAAGCAAAGGGCTATTCGCAGGAAGAGCTTGCAAGGCTGACGGGCGTTTCGGTCGAAGACTACAAGCTTTTGGAGCAGGGCGAAACCGATTTCAGCTTTACCTTTATTTATAAGTGTGCCAAAGCGTGCAACGTCGAGGTTGTCGATATTATCGAAGGCACGAGCACCACGCTTACCTCTTTTGCTATAACGAGAAAGGGCGAAGGCCTTGAAATAATCAAAAAGCAGGCAGGCGTTTATTATAACCTTGCTCCGAAATTCAAGGACAAGCTCGCAGAACCGTTTTTGGTAAAGCTTCCCTATATGGCAGATGAACAGAATTCGCCCATTAAGCTCAACTCCCACAACGGTCAGGAATTCGACGTTATCGTAAAAGGCTCTCTCAAGGTTCAGGTCGGAAGCCATATCAGCGTTCTTAATGAAGGCGACTCGATTTTTTATAACAGTATCATTCCTCACGGTATGATCGCGGTCAGCGAAGGCGGCTGTGAATTCCACGCGGTCGTTCTTAACCCTCAAGACGGCGATTATGCCGAATCCTATCCCGAAGCGCCCTTTATCGCGGCAAAAGCCGCAAGTGAAGACGTCAAGCCCAAAACGGTAGCCGATAATTTTATCGAATCCTATTACGACGATCAGGGCGTATTCAGTGGTATTTCCTTTAAAAACGAAGATAAATTCAATTTCGCGTTCGACTGTGTGGACGCTATCGCCGAAAAGGACCCCGAAAAGCTTGCTATGCTTTGGGTTTCCAACGATAAAGAGGAACGCAGATTCAGCTTCCGCGATATGAAGCGTTATTCCGCAAAAACCGCGAACTACTTCGAATCGCTCGGTATAAAGAAGGGCGATAAGGTAATGCTCGTTTTGAAGCGTCATTATCAGTTCTGGTTCTGTATGCTCGCACTGCATAAGATCGGCGCTATCGCCATTCCCGCAACAAACCAGCTTGTCGAGCACGATTTCACCTATCGCTACAAGGCGGCAAACGTAAACGCTATCGTCTGCACCGCCGACGGCGAGGTTTCTGCAGAAGCGGAAAAGGCGGCAAAGGAATTCCCCGGTATCAAAAAGATTCTCGTTGGCGGCAAGCGCGACGGCTGGAAGGATTTCAATACCGAAATGGAACGCTTCTCTACCCATTACGAGCGTAGCGAAGATACCCCCTGCGGCGATAATCCCATGCTTATGATCTTTACCTCGGGCACAACGGGATACCCCAGAATCGCAACCCATTCCTATAAATACGCGCTCGGTCACTACCCCACCGCAAAGCATTGGCACAACGTCAACCCGAACGGTCTTCACTTCACCATTTCGGATACGGGCTGGGGCAAAGCGCTCTGGGGCAAGCTTTACGGACAATGGCTCTGCGAAGCGGCAATATTCACCTACGACTTCGACAGATTCAAGTCCGAAGACATTCTTCCCCTCTTTGCAAAGCACAAAATCACCACCTTCTGCGCGCCCCCTACAATGTATCGCTTCTTTATAAAAGAGGATCTTTCGAAATACGATCTTTCCTCGATCGAATATGCGACCACCGCGGGCGAAGCGCTTAACCCCGAAGTCTTCAACCAGTTCAAAAAGGCAACCGGACTTACCATTATGGAAGGCTTCGGTCAGACCGAAACGACGCTTTCTATCGCAAACTTTGTCGGCTCTACTCCGAAAATCGGCTCTATGGGCAAGCCCAGTCCGCTTTACGACGTTGCGATACTCGATCCCGACGGAAACGAGTGCAACATCGGCGACACGGGTGAAATCTGTATCCGCACAAAAGAAGGCTCCCCCTGCGGTCTGTTTATCGGCTATTATCTCGATGAAGAAAAAACCGCTGACGTATGGCACGACGGCTATTACCACACGGGCGATCAGGCAACGATGGACGAGGACGGATACCTTTGGTACGTCGGACGTATCGATGACGTTATCAAATCTTCGGGCTACCGTATCGGTCCGTTCGAAATCGAAAGCGTTATTATGGAGCTCCCCTACGTGCTTGAATGTGCCGTTACCCCCGTACCCGATGAAATCCGCGGTCAGATAGTCAAAGCGACAATCGTGCTCACAAAAGGCACTGTCGGAACGGATGCGCTTAAAAAGGAAATTCAGGAATACGTAAAATCGCACACCGCACCTTATAAATACCCCAGAATCGTCGAGTTCGTAACCGAGCTCCCCAAAACGATAAGCGGTAAGGTAAGACGTGTCGAAATCCGTAAGAACGATATAGAAAAAACACAGAAATAAATAAAAGAACACCGTAAATTCAAACGATTTACGGTGTTTTTTCGTATTTTAAATAAGCGGCTTGCCTTCCCATTCGGGATCGGGCGCAACGCATAAAAGCTTGTTCACGGTCGGCGCAATATCCTTTATATCGGCAGATTCGAAAAGCCCTCCGCGTTCAAAGCCTTTGCCCTTTATAAACAGCGGAATTACCATATCCTCTTCCATATCGGTGCCGTGCGTTCTGCCGTGTCCCCCGTGGTCCGCGGTGACGATAACGGTATATTCTTCGGAAAGGGTGCTCGTGATTTTTTCTATACAGTCCCAGCTGTCATTTACAGCTTTAAGATATTCATCGCTCATCCAACCGAATCGGTGCCCCTTTTCATCGACCTCGCCGAGATAAAGGAAGGTAAAATCAGGCTCTTGCTTTGCGATATAATCGATCGCGGCATCTGTAAGAACAACGTTGGTTTCGCCGTAATCGTGCTTGGCACCCGAGATAAAATACGAAACCGAGAGCGTTTCGGGCTTGGCAAGATCGCGCAGCTCGCCCCAATTATAGAAAAACGCCGAGCGCTTTCCCGCGGCATAAAGCGTTTCGCAAATTCCGTTTATCGGTCTTACCTGCGGCGCAAAGGTGTTCGTCGTCGTGCCGTGGCGCAGAGGATCTACGCTGTGGAAGAGCGACATATGGCAAGGAAGCGTGACCGAAGGCATTACCGTCCTTCCTGTCATTGTGGATTTGGACACTTCGGCAAAACGCTTTGCCTTTTCACAACCGTCTAATGCGTCGGGACGCATACCGTCAACGAGTATAAGTAAAACCTTCATAATATGCTCCTTTGTTTGTACTTGATTTATTATAACACGCAAAACGCGACATTTCAATAAGAAAACCTCCGAAAGCGCAGGCAATCGGAGGTTTTTGAATTATTTGTGAGAGGTTGCGGTCTTATCCTTGAGCATAACGTCGTGCGCGCCGCCTTCGATAATCGAGGTAGCCGAAACGAGAGTTATCTTTGCTTTCTTCTGGAGCTCTTCGATACTGAGAGCACCGCAGTTGCACATTGTATGGCGAACCTTGGAAAGAGTGAGACCGACGTTGTCCTTAAGAGGACCTGCATAGGGAACGTAGGAATCTACGCCCTCTTCGAAGGAAAGCTTTTTATCGCCGCCCATATCGTAGCGTTGCCAGTTACGTGCGCGCGCAGAGCCTTCGCCCCAATATTCCTTCATAAAGGTGCCGTTTATATTAACCTTGTTTGTAGGCGATTCATCAAAACGCGAGAAATATCTGCCGAGCATAATGAAATCCGAGCCCATTGCAAGAGCAAGGGTTACATGGTAATCGTGAACGATACCGCCGTCGGAGCAGATAGGAATATAGATACCGGTCTTTTCGAAGTATTCATCGCGTGCTGCGGCAACCTCGATAACTGCGGTAGCCTGACCTCTGCCGATACCCTTCTGTTCGCGGGTGATACAGATCGAACCGCCGCCGATACCGATCTTAATAAAGTCTGCGCCTGCTTCTGCGAGGAACATAAAGCCCTCACGGTCTACAACGTTACCTGCGCCTACCTTAACGGTATCGCCGTATTTATCGCGGATCCATTTAAGAGTGCGCGCCTGCCATTCCGAAAAGCCCTCGGACGAGTCGATACAAAGCACGTCTGCGCCTGCTTCGACAAGCGCGGGAACGCGGGTTTCGTAGTCGCGGGTATTGATACCTGCGCCGACCATATAACGCTTTTGGCTATCAAGAAGCTCGAGCGGATTTTCCTTATGGAACGCATAGTCCTTACGGAATACGAAATAACAAAGCTTGCCGTCTTTATCGATAATAGGAAGCGAATTGAGCTTGTTATCCCAGATAATGTCGTTTGCTTCCTTAAGGGTGGTGCCCTCGTAAGCATAAACGAGCTTATCGAACGGAGTCATAAATTCCGAAACCTTCAAGTCCTTCGACATACGCGAAACACGGTAGTCGCGGGAGGTAACGATACCCATAAGCTTGCCGTTTGCAGTGCCGTCATCGGTAACCGCGATGGTAGAATGACCGGTTCTTTCGGTAAGCTCGATAACGTCTGCAAGAGTATCGTCAACACGAACGTTCGAGTCGGAATATACAAAGCCTGCCTTGTGCGCCTTTACGCGACGAACCATTGCCGCTTCATTTTCAACAGACTGAGAGCCGAAGATAAACGAGAGGCCGCCCTCTTTTGCAAGCGCGATAGCCATTTTATCATCGGAAACAGACTGCATTATAGCGGATACAAGCGGAATGTTCAACGAAACTGCAGGTTCTTCCACACCCTTGCGGAACTTTGTTACAGGGGTTCTGAGGCTTACGTTTGCGGGGATGCATTCCGCAGACGAATAACCGGGAACGAGAAGATATTCGCTAAACGTGTGGGATTCTTGTAAATACACTGCCATAGCTTGACTCCTTTATTCAAAAATAAATTATGTTCAATATTTATAATAGGTGTATTTTAACACAAACTTATCGATTTTTCAACACCCAATAAACGCCAAAGCAAACGAATTTTTATAAATTCTATTTGTTTTTTTGTTTATTTTTCTACAACGCGTATTTTTCCGACAGAAAAGCGGTATGCAGTCGAGGAGGAATACGTATCGTCGGGCATCAATATTCCCTCTCCGCGCGATTGCAAATTCGGCTCGTTTTGCGTTTCAAGACAAAGAGCAGAGCCTGCACCGATAATACTTCCGTCGCACAGCTTTGTGCCTTCGGGAATAAATTCACCGCAGTAAAGCTGTAAGCAGGGCATATCGGTAAAGCATTCAATATTAATACTTCCGTAAACCTTTGCCGCCTTACGCAACACGACCCCGCCAAACGATTCGTATTCATCGCCCGAAAGATAAAAATTGTGGTCGAAGTATCTTGTCAAAAGATATTTTTCGCGCAGATCAAATTCGCTTCCCTCGACAGCCTGACTGCCGACAACACGCATATTTTCATCGTAAACCGAAACACGGTCGGCAAATATCTGCACCAATGCACCCCCGATACGCGCACCCGCTTTATTGTTTATGCCAAACGGATTAAAATAGGAATGGTTGGTCATATTCACCCAAGTGGGCTTATCTGTATTTGCCTTGTACGAAATAAGAAGCGAATCGTTTATAAGCCTGTAAGTCACAAAAACCTTCAAATTACCGGGGTAGCCCTCTTCGCCGTCGGGCGAAAGATAAGAAAGCGTTACAAAATCGCTTCCCTGCTCGGTAACGGTCCAGCGCTTGAGATTAAAGCCCTGCACACCGCCGTGAAGGTGGTTTTTGCCCTTTTCGTTGAGCGGAAGCAGGTATTCGACGTTATTTATATATTGCTTTTCTCCGCAACGGTTGGCGGTTCTGCCGATAATTCCGCCGAAATAACATGTATCGTTAAAATATTCCTCTTCGGTAGCATAGCCCGCGGTGAGATCGACACCGTATGCGTTGATCCCCTGAATTATTGCGCCGAGCGTCAGCACGGTTACCGAAAGGCTTTCGTTTTTGATTACTATCTTTTCCATTCTCGCACCCCAATGTACAAGCCGATTATTTTATATATGATAATTTTACAATGAGCGATACCAATTGTCAACATCCGTTAAAATTTTTTTAAAAAATCGGCGGATTTATGTTGACAATCGTGTGATTGTATGCTACAATCTAATTGCAGTAAATAAAAAGGAGGATTCCTTATGATCGACAGACTTCCCGGCACCACGATAGATATCGCCGTGCCGAACGCCGAGGTTGCCAGAGATATACTTGACAACGCTTTTATCTGCGGAGGGCTGATGATGTCGCAGGTCGCCCGAATGACGGGGCTTGAGCCATACATGATCCAAAACTGGGTACGTCGCGGTTTTCTTTCTCCGCCCGTGCAAAAACAGTATTCCAAACGTCAATTCTGCAGGATTGCACTTATCAATATGCTTCGCGAGGCATTACAGATCGAAAAGATCACCGATTTGCTTTCCTATATAAACGGTCGTTTGGACGATGAAAGCGATGATATTATCGACGACACCGACCTTTATCTGTATTACATCGCCGCGATAAGCAGTTTAGAGCGTCCTGTTGCCGATGAGGATTACATCGTAAGCCACATCGAAAGGGTTGTCGGCAGCTTTGACGAGCCCTTCCCCGGCGCGAAGAAAAGACTTATTAAGGTGCTCGCGGTTATGATGAACGCGCACTACGCGGCAATACTTCGCAAGCGTGCAGAGGATATTCTCGCAACGCTCGACTGATTCCAAGCACTATAAAAAAGCAATAGTTTTAAAGGGAGGTAAACTTTTATGTTAGATTGGTGGTCGGCTTTGGGTTCGGCAGGTCAGGTCTTTGCCTGTATCGCAATACCCGCAACGGTCATACTGCTTATTCAAATGGTTTTAACGCTTATCGGCTTGAGCTCCGACAGCGATGCCGATGCAGACGTTGAAGCAGACGCAAGCGCAGACGGCGCAGACGAAGGATTCGCGCTCGACGATGCAGACGAAGCCTTCGAAAAAGGCGAAGGGCTCGATGCGGGACTCCGCTTCTTCACACTCAGAGGACTTATCGCCTTCTTCTCGGTGATGGGCTGGGTAGGTACGATATGCTGCGGCAACGGTATGAATCTCGCACTTTCGATACTTATTTCGTCGGCAAGCGGTTTTCTCGCAATGCTCGTAATCGCTCTGCTTATGAAATGGCTCTTCTCGCTGCAATATGACGGCACCGAGGATATCCGCGATGCTTTGGGCGTAAGCGGTACGGTTTATATGCGAATACCGCCTTCCCGCACAGGCAAGGGCAAAATAAGCGCAATCATTCAGGGCAAGCTTTGCGAAAAGTATGCCGTGACCGACGAGGAAACGATGATAAACCGCGAAGAAGAGGTAACGGTTGTCGGCATTTCCGGCGAAGAAACGCTTATTGTAAGACGCAAGCACAGAAGATAAAAATAAAAATACAAACATATAAGGAGAAGCATTATGGGACCCAGTACAATTATTTTGGTAGCGGTAATAGGTATTTTACTTTTCTCGCTCATTCTTTGGTTCTTTTCGAGGTACAAGAAGTGCCCCTCGGATAAGGTAATGGTTATCTACGGTAGAGTAGGCAAAAACAACGACGGTACCAACCGTTCGGCTAAATGTATCCACGGTGGTGCGGCGTTCATCGTTCCCGTTGTTCAGTCGTACGAATTTATGGACCTCACTCCCCTTTCTATCCCCGTTGACTTAAAGAGCGCACTTTCCAGACAGAATATCCGTGTAGACGTTCCCTCGCGCTTTACCGTTGGTATTTCTACCGAACCGAGCGTTATGCAGAACGCGGCTGAAAGACTTTTGGGACTCCAGCTCGCTGAAATTCAGGAGCTCGCAAAGGATATTATCTTCGGTCAGTTGCGTCTTATCATCGCAACGATGGATATCGAAGAGCTCAACACCGACAGAGATAAGTTCCTCGAAGCAGTTTCGAGAAACGTTGAAGTAGAACTCAAAAAGATCGGTCTTCGCCTTATCAACGTTAATATGACCGATATTTCGGACGAATCCGGCTATATCGAAGCACTCGGTAAGGAAGCGGCTGCAAAGGCTATCAACGATGCGAAGAAGAGCGTTGCCGAAAAGGAACGCGACGGTTCGATCGGTGAAGCAAACGCTAAAATGGACGAACGTATCAACGTTTCCAAAGCAGACGCAGAAGCTATTCAGGGTGAAAACCTTGCAAAGACCGAAATCGCAATGTCGAACGCAACTCTCCGCGAAAAGCAGGCAGAGGCTTTGAGAATCGCAACCGCGGCTGAAAAGATTCAGGCGGCAAAAGCGTTGGAAGAAGCATACGCGGCAGAAAAAGAAGCAGAAGAAGCAAGAAGCGCGCGTGAAAAGGCAACACTCGAAGCAGACGTTATCGTTCAGACCGAAATCCAGAAGCGCCAGATCGAGCTCGAAGCGGAAGCAGAAGCAGAAAAGATCAGACGTAAGGCGCAGGGTGAAGCAGACGCTATTTATGCAAGAATGGCGGCAGAAGCACGCGGTATGGAAGAAATCCTTCGCAAGCAGGCGGCAGGTTTTGCGGAAATCGTTAAATCGGCAGGCGGCGACGCAGAAGCGGCATTGAAGCTCCTTATCGCAGATAAGCTCGAAGACCTTATGAGAATTCAGGTCGATGCTATTAAGAACATTAAGATCGACAAGGTTACCGTTTGGGACAACGGCTCTTCCGGCGCAAACGGCAAGACCAGCACCGCAAACTTCTTGTCGGGCCTTATGAAGAGCGTTCCCCCTCTCGAAGAAGTATTCGCAATGAGCGGACTCGCGCTTCCCGAATACCTCGGCAAGAAGAAGGAAGAAGCTCCCGAAGCACTCGATGCAGAGGTAGTTGAAGAAGAATAACCGCTTCGCAAATAACGAACCTTAACAAAACAATAGCCCCTTTGGAAACGAAGGGGCTATCTTTGTAAAAATCAGAGTTCATTTTTTCGATTCTACCACGAAAGAAAGGAGAAAAACGATGATTTTTAATATTGAACAGTACACCAGGGCGGCTTTGATTGTCCCGATAATAATTGCGATTTTCTTCGTATGTTTTTTTCTTGATGGTTTGATTCATTTTGTAAAGTTAATAAAAGCAAATAATCAAACAAAAAGAGATCTTTTGATATTTTTGTTGTCGTTTTTAATGATATTTATTTTTTGGGGGCAATCATTTGGTGTGCTGTTAAATGGCGGTATGTATTTGTTCTTCGAGAATAGCGGGGATGCTGTGTGCGTAGAAGGAGAAATTACCGAAATCGAAGATTTAAGTCAGTCCAAATTTCCAAAAATGAAAAACGAATACGGATACGACAACAAAAACGGAGTAATGATTACCGTAAACGGCGTGAAATGTCAGGCTCCTACTCGTGGCAAATTTGAGGTCGGTGATACGGTTAAGGTTTACTACCTTCCTCGTAGCAGATATGTTTTGAGTATTTTTCCGGTCGGAGAAATATAAAACATATTGGTTTTATGTTTGACTATTATGATTGAGAAGCTATACACTCAACTAACGACCAAAAAATCCCCGATACCGTTTATAAAAAACGAAGGGGATATCATTGTAAAAACGCAGGTGTAATATGTGCAGATACAGACCGTTTTTGATACTTTTTGCGTTCTTTTTGCTTTTGACAGGCTGTAATAACCCAAGCATTCAAAGCGAGAGCAGTGCAGAGGAAGTATCGCAGGAACCGAAAATCGAATACGAAATTATACAAAGCCCCTACTCCCACCTTTCGAACAACGCGCGCAACGTTTGGGATATGTGCATATTCGAGGGCAGTCTTTATATCGGTGCAGGCGATTACGATTTGAACGTTTCCCCCTCTACCGCATACAGATACGACCTCGAGGACAAAACGTGGTACACCTGCGGCGCGATTCCCGATGAACAGATACACCGCTTTTGTGTGATAAACGATGAGCTGTATATCCCCGGATGCGATCCTACGGGAGATTGGAGCCTGGGTAATTTTTACAAGCTCGAAGGTAACGGCTTTGTTACTCACCGTGTTATCCCCCAAGGCATACATTGCTTCGACCTTGTGAAGCACGAAAACAAGCTTTTTGCCGCGCTCGGCTATACCTCGGGAAGCACGGAATTTCCGGTTGCGGTTTCGGAAGACGGCGGAAAGAGCTTTAAAAACGTCAAGCACAGCGGCGGCAAGAAAAGCGACGTAAGAGTTTATAAGCTCTTTAGCCACGGCGACGAGCTTTATGCGCTTAACGGTGTGGAAATCTATCGCTACGACGGAGAAAAATTTATTTTCGAAGCAAGCTGGAAGAACGGATTTGTAACCGGCTATCCATATTACACCCGAATATCCGAAAGCGCTTATTTTAAAGGCAGAACCTATTTTACAACAGGTTATCTCTTCCATTTCGAAGACGTAAAAAATTTACAGTACACAATATTCGAAAACGCGATAGTTACCGACCTTGCGGTTTACGGCGATAAGCTTTACGTTCTTTGCGCCAAGCCCTTGGAAAACGGCAATTATCTTATATGCCTTACCGTAAGCGAGGACGGAAAAAGCTTCGAAACGATAAAGGCGATAGAATACGGCTTGCCTGCTTTAAGCTTTGCATTAGACGGCAGAGATTTATATCTCGGCATAGGCGATATAAGCACGATAGACGATGCCCGCAAGGGTGAAATACTTAAAACCGAGGTGCCCGAATGAAAAGATTTTTTATACTTTTAACCGCGTTTTTATTGGCTCTTTCCCTTTTCGGCTGTAACGAAAAAGCAGAGCAAAGCAATGAGCAAAGCTCGCAAGCCGCCGAATCGAGCGAGGAATCGAAAAACGAAAACACCAAAAAGCTAGTAAGCAAAAAGGTAATAAAAAACGGCACGGGCGAAATCACCCAAACCTCCGAATACAAATACAACGCAAAGGGGCAGGCTTCGGTAATAAAAAATACAACAACCGCCCAACCAATCGTTATTTATACAACCTACGCTAAATACGGTTACGAAGCCGACACTATAACAAAAGACGCAGACGGAAGCTTTATATCGCACCATCAGTTCGAGCGCGACGAATACGAATACGTGCGTGTTTGGCGTACCCTTGACGAAAACGGCAAGACCAAAAACGAAAACGTATATGAAGTAGTACGCGACGAGCAAGGCAGAATGCGCGAAGTATATACAAACGGCGAGCTTTCGCAGTATTACAGCTACGACGAAGAGGGCAACGCCACCGAACGCAGACCGAACAGCGACAGTTACAGAATTTACGATAAGGACGACAAAACACTTGAAAGCGGCACCGCCGATTACAAAATGGTTTATACCTATGAAAACGGCAAGGTGAAGGAAATAAATTCACAGTACGGCGAAACCGTTTACAAAACCGTATACGAATACGACGGCGAATTGCTTTTATCGCAAACCAATTACGAAAACGGCGAAATTTCTCTTAAATATATTTATGAATACGACAACGACGGCGATCTTATAAAGGAAACGATGCAAAACGCATTAGGGATCGCTTCGAGCATCACCGAATATTATTACGACGAATTCCCGATAGAGGGTTAGGAGGACATTATGTTTTTAATCAAAAAGGTCGGAATGGCGATCGTTTACTACATTCTCGGTTATATTATCAACACCAACGCGAACTATATTTTTGCATCGGGCGGGATTTTGAGCAATGCCGTCACCATTCCCTCGATAATTATTAATACCGTTGTGCTGTGCGCTATATCGCGTTATTTGCGTATCGGCAAGCTGAAGAAAAACCACAAGGGCGACGATTCGCCCGAAAAGGCGATATTCAACGGCGAAACAAAGGGCAAGCTTACGTATATCGTCAAGACCCACGATTTCAAATTGGAAGCAATACTTTCGTTTATCCTCGCGGTATGGGCAATAATGAGCACACTTTTTGCCGCCGCATTTCAGGTCGGATTCCCCGCAATCTTTTCGAACCCCGCAAACATCGCTTTGCTTATCGGTTGGATAATAATCGTTCCTGTTTATATTTCTGCAATAAACCTCTTCACGTGGCTTATGGCATATAACCGAGTTTACAAAAGAAGAGAGTTTTAATAGGTAATACAAGTGGAAAACAAAGATATAGCCAAGTTTTTATATGAACAGCGAATCCTTCACGAAAAGCCCATAGATAATCCCGAGGGAGAATCGCTTGCACTGCTTGAATTGTTCGATGAAATCAACGCATTGGGGTACGATTTTCACTATATGGCGGATATAGATCTTCGCCCAACTAAAGACATTCGGGTAATGCGGCTTTTGTGGAAATATTTGCCGCGTATGGAATCGATATTCTCAAAGCAAACCTTTATTTGCAGGATTGATCCGAAAAAGATCCCCGAGGTTTTGGATTATGCCATCAATATGTTTTATAGCTTCTCGCCGTCCGATAAAATGTACTTGTCCGGATTTGATAAGGTAATCAGCAAAGGAAAGCGAAGCGATGAATATTTCGCGAAGATTTCCGAACTGCTGAACGACGGCGATTCCTATGCAACGCTTTGGGAAACGCGCAAGACACTCGGCAAATACCGTCCAAATCTGTTGCAATCGCACACAAAGCTATATCGAAACGGCGTTTTGCTCCCCTTGACTCTGCGGGATTGTGTTTTTTATCCCGATGTCGAAACAACAGAATTTTTGAACCACTGCTTAACGATTACCGACGAGGAGATCGACTCGATAATAGGCTGTTACAACTATAAAGATAATGCTTATAAATACCCGCTTTCCGTTACGGTTTTCGAATATTGGCAGAGATTATGCACGAAACAAGATGTTAGAAAAGAAGCAAAAAGAGTGCTTCTCGAACGCGAAAAGAAAGGCTTCTGTTAATTGAATTGCGAAATGAACTAAACTAAAACAGAGGATTAATAACAAAAGCGAAAGTTTACGAAACGAATATGAAGAATATCACCAAAAATGACTTCATTTCAAAGGTGGCGTGTTTCTTTGACGGAAATGAATTCGATTCGATTTACGATTTAAAGATTGCGACAGACAAATCGTATGTTATAATAAACAACACCAACGATTTATGGTTGAACGAGCCACAGTTCGATGCGATAACGAGACTTATCTCTTCACAGAAAGCATTATATGTCGCGCAAAACGATTCTGACGAGGTTTATCGGTTAGCTTTGCCGACAACTTACGACGAATACTATAATTTGAATTTGTTTTCATTAGCCTTTATCTCATCGGAAAATTTCGATTGGGTAATCGCCATCGACGAAGGGTTTGAATGCGGCACGGGCATATTGATAGCAAGTAAAGAGTTTGCGGAGGCGTTTTATTCACCGTATAACGCAAACACTAAAGCAGGCGAGCTTATGGTACAAAACGAAATCCAACGGATGTACGAGTTCTTCAAAGATACGTTGGATCACTGCGGCAGATTTTTGCTCGAGCGTTCCGATGAAGATATTGAATATTATATATTCGAGGAATTCGACTGCGATTCTGTTTCGTTCCTGCACGAAAAGAACTTAAATCTGCTTCGTCTTTCGGGCAGAATCACGCAGGAAATCGTCGATATGTCGCTCGAGCTTTCGCGCAAATTCAGGTCTCTCGAAGGAACGGAGCTTTGGAACGTATGTGCCGTAAGAGAAAGCGAAAAGTGGTTAGAGCTGTTAGAACTGTCAGACCGAATAAAGCTCAAACTGACAGAAACAACGGTTGATTAGATTTTATAAGTTTGTATAAAGCAAGAGGAACTGTTATGATAATCGGGATCGAAAGCAAGCGTTTTTCGGGCAAAGCAATGACGTTTGATGAATTGCAAACCGCAGTGAGCGAAATATTCAAAACAAAGAACAAAGAAAGCTTTATTGACGAATTTTGCACAAGGGTTGGTTACAAAAAGCTTCCATATTCCGAAGGATATGCAGACTATATGATAGATCTTAACAGTCAAATCGTTTTCGTTACGCCGCATACCTTTCCTAAAGAGCTTGACGGCGCAAAGGTCTTGTATTATACTGAAAAAGGAGATTTTGAGCCGATATATCACGCAGGCGGCGAAATTGCACACAAGGTATTCTATCTCGCAATCTGCAAGTATGACAGCGACAAGGATTACCGTATATTCCACGTTGACGAAAATTTAAAGGTGGTTGCCGACGGCTGCCTTGAAAGCCTTGAAGCCTGCCGAAAATTTATGAGCGAATACTGCGTGGCATACCACACGCACAAGGAGCAATTATGAGCAAAACAAAAAAACTGTGTACGGCGGCGATCCGCTCGGTTATACTTGCCGTATTACATATACTTTTCACCCAGCTTGCATATTTTTCCGCCTACCCCGAGGAAAGCGAATTTTTGATTGGCTACAACGCGGTAAGGCATATTATTGTTTCGGGAATAATTTTCGTTTGCTTCTATTACTCCTTCGTTCGCGTGCAAACGGTTTATAACACCCCCCTGCGCGAAAAATATCTTGATGCCGAGGGAAACATTCCGATAATCCCGCTTATTCTTTCATCGTTTGAATTTTGGAGCGACCTTTTGGTTTATTCGGCTGTCGTTTTGGCGGCATACGGCAAGGCGTATTCGTTTATTTTCGATATTTTCGGCGAAGGAAGCAGGCTTTTTGCTCTTGCAGCAACACTGCCGATTTTGGCGATTATCGGCTTTATCGCAAGGTTCAACGCAACAAAAATCTGGAACAGAACGCTTGAAAATCCCGAAGCAGAGCAGCCGACACAAAAAGACGACAAAAGCGGTCATAAGCCTATCAAGCTTATGCCGACTGTGCCCACCTTTGCGGCGATGCGCTTTATAAGCCGCGCAAACACCGACCGCAACCCCGCGCTCGAAACCGCGCAGGCAGTCCCCTTCGATTACGGCAGAGGCGGAATGATAAAATCGTACGCGCTTGTTTTTACGATATTTCTTTTATCCTCGCTGTTCGGGCGGGCGGTATATAGCATTATAAGCCTTGTGCTCGTACCCTTATCGATGCTGACCTATGCAAAATACGCCGCAACGATATTTATAACCGTTTTGGTCGCGATACCGATTATAAGGCGATTAAAAGCCATAACAAAGCGCGCAAGCCTTGTTTCGAAAACAAAAAAGCTTTGCAAGGAAAACAAATACAGACTTTCGACAGTAAAATCCCCCTTCGCTTCGCTTTTCTCTTCGGTGCGCGGCGAAAGCTTTTCGCTTACCCTAAACGGCGAAACCTTTTCGTGCAAGCTTCTTGCAAGCAAAAAGGCTTCGACCCCGATAATTCTGCACGAGGACGGAAGCGGCGAAACACTGCATTCAATCACCTTTATCGGTATTAAATGGCTCGAACGCAGAAAGCCTTTTCGGTTCGGATATGAATCGAAGAATCGGCAAATTCTTATCGTTAACCCCTCGGCGAAGTTCATTTGCTCCGAAAAGAACGGCGCGCTGACCGAGCTCGATAACGGCGATTCTGTCGGGAACTATATTATCTATTCGGGAACCGGATTTATAAACGCGCTCGACCGCAAAACGCTCAGCGTGAACGACAAGGACAAAAACAAATATAAATACATATAAGGGTATCGATATGCTCACTCTTAACGAAGCAAGAAAAATTCAAAAGGAACGCGAAGGCAAGACGGTTACACGTTTTGCGATTTACGCCGCAATATCGCAGGCTGTGGTTTGGGCGGTCATATATTTCGCCGACTTGCTTGCGCTGAATAACGTATTTTATCTGTTACCCATAGCCGCGTTGCTTATTGCTTTTAAATTAAGCGGTATGCCCGTATTTTTCGAACCCAAGGAGTTCAGAGGAACGATTACCGATATACACGTTTATGCCACGCGCGACCGTGTCGTTAAAGGGGCGGGCTGGGGCAACGGCTCGAACGTCGGAATGCTTTACAACGTTGCAAATATCGGCGTTACAAACGAAAAAGGCAGAATAATGACAAGAGCCTACCGCAACGAGCACGAAATTTGCGACCTGCGCGAAGGCGGCGAGATTATAATAATGCGTTTCGTGTCCGAAGCGCCTATAATAATAAAACCCACAAAAAGCGAGGAACACGACAATGCTCACTCTTAACGAAGCGAGAAAATTGCAAAAGGAACGCGAAAGCAAGGCGATCGGCTGGTTTATCGCTTCGGTCGTGGCAACGCTTTTGATAACGTTCGTTTTAATGGAATACACTACCATTTTCGAAATAAACAGCGTTTTTTATCTTATCCCCGCCGCGCTTATTGCAATAGCCGTAAAAAAGACCGAAATTTACAAGCTCCTTACCGCAAAGGAATTTGTCGGCAAGGTTGTATATCTTAACGTTTACGTTACCCGAGATCAACGTATTAAAGGAAGAATTACCTATACGACCGTCGATAATCTCGAGGTCGAAATGATTATCGAAAACGATGAAGGCAAATCGAAATCCCTGCAGATACCATCAAGCCCCGCGACCTACAATATCGCAGAGGGCACAAGACTTGTATTGCTTCGATTTGTCGACACCCCGATAATAATAGAGGAAAAGAAATGACCGATACTCAAAAAGCTCTGTTTGAGCTTCGCGATACCAAATACCGCGATTTCCAAAGCTCGCTTATCCCGAATATCGAGCGCGAACGAATTATCGGCGTACGCACGCAAGCACTGCGCGCAACGGCGGCACAAATGCTCAAGGAAGGAACGGCAAAGGATTTTCTTTCTGCACTTCCCCACCATTATTTCGAGGAAAACCAGCTTCATTCCTTTATTATATCCGTCGAACGCGATTTCGAAAAATGTATCGCGCTTGTCGAAGCGTTTCTTCCCTTTATCGATAACTGGGCAACCTGCGACCAGCTTATTCCGAAAAGCTTTGCAAAACACAAAAAAGAGCTTTTGCCTTATATCGAAAAATGGCTCGAATCGAAGCACACCTACACCGTTCGGTTCGGAATCGTTTGCCTTATGCGCTATTTTCTCGACGAGCTTTTCGATAAAAAATATCCGCGCCTCGTTTCCGAAATAAAAAGCAACGAATATTATATAAAAATGGCGGTTGCTTGGTATTTCGCAACGGCTTTGGCAAAGCAATACGATGCCGTTTTGCCGTTTATTGTCGAAAAAAGACTCGACAAACAGATACACAACAAAGCGATACAAAAGGCACGCGAAAGCTTCAGGATAAGCGATGAAGCAAAAGCCGCTTTAAAGGATTTAAAACAATGAAAAAAGAATTCGCATTCGACAAACGTTTTATATTTTATATCATTTTAGGCGGGATGTTTTTGCTCATTGCGGCACTGAGTATCGGCGCTTTAATTTCCGAATTCATGTGGGAAATTCTGCTTATTCCGGTCGTTTTGCTCGGATATGGATTGTATTTGCTTATAAACGCGCTGTTTTTTATTCCCTGCGGATATACGTTCGACAAAAAAGCGATAACGGTTTATTATGCTTTAAGCTCAAATGAGTATATTTTATGGAACGACGTATATGAAATCGAGGTAGACTATTCTGCGGGAGTAACGGGAAGATATGGCAGATACCTCTTCACGCACGAATACGTGCTGAGCTATCTCGATAAAAACGATAACTCGAAATGCTGTGAAAACATACGCAAAAGCCGAAAAATAAAGCGTATGATAGAAAAATATTGGGACGGACAGGTTTCGGGATACGCAAGCGATGCCGTGCGAAAATGGTTCGGAAAGTTAAAAAAGAAGCAGGATAGTGCCAAAAAGCAGTATTTGACCGACGAAATAGCACCTATGGAGCGCCAAGCGCGTGCCGAAATGCGCGAATTTGCAAAGCTATCGAACGCGGTTTGCGAAAAAGAAGGATTGGTTTTACGCATTGAATACCGCTATATGACACACGACGGTGAAAAATACAGCTCGCGCCCGGTTGATAGCTACCGTTACGTTGCCGAGGCTCAACTTATACACAAAAACGAGCTCGATGATCCCAGACGCGTGCTTTTAATTACGGATTTGCTCTACGTTCGCGCAGGCAAAAAGTCATACCGCGGAACCAAAAACACAACGGCGATTGCCGAGCTTGAAGCCCAAATCGACGAAACGCTTTCGGAAATCAAAGAAATTGGCTTTGATGAATTTTGCGACAGAAACGCAATATATTTCGACAGTATGTACGAGGATTAACCCTTTTTATTTCACTCCAAAGGAAAACGGCTATGATTTATAAAATCCAAAAAACGAGCGCATATCTCGCGCATGAATACGACATCGAAGCGGGTGGCGAGGTTATATATTTCGGTCGGCTCGGCGCGCTTTCCCAATACCAAAGAATAAAAATGCAAAACCCCGGCGATACAACCGTCGTTTCGCGCTTTCGATTCTCGGCGCCCATAAACTATATCCCTTTTTTGCACTGGTTCGGCAAGCCCAAGCAAAAAAAGCTTTTTAACTGTTATTGCGACAATGAACGCATCGGCTCGTTCGCGCGTTCTTTGGACGGCTACGGAAAGCAAAGATATATAATAAAAACCGCAAGCGGCGAAACGATATACGTTTACACCGTTTCGAAGGGCAAATTCACCCACACCTGCTTTTATGAAAGCGACGATCGGACACAAATCGCGCAAGCGGACACGTTTTTAACTGCACAAGACGGCTGTTTTACCCACACGCTCTACCTTTTGGACGAAAAGGACGGTTTATCACAGCTAATTCTCGCTTTTATGCTTTATTACGACAATTTCGAATACACCACCCGCGGAAAATGGTACGTCGGCAAAAGCTATAATTATGCGTATTCTTGGGGCAAATACTGCAACAAATACGACGACGGTTGGAAATATAAGCATTTCGGCGAAGGCGATTTCTTTTTGGAATAACGCATAAAATACACCAAGTTGACAAAGCGATAAAAATACTGTAAAATAAAAATATCCTAAAAACACGGAGGCTTAATATGAGCAATTTCCCCGAGGTTAAAAAGAATTTTGGTTTCGGCTGTATGCGTTTGCCGATGAAGGACGAAAACGTCGATATTCCCCAATTCTGCGAAATGGTTGACAGCTTTATAAATGCAGGCTTTAACTATTTCGATACGGCGCACGGATATATTTCCCAAAAGAGCGAGCCCGCAATACGCGAAGCGCTCGTTAACCGCTACCCGCGCGATAAATACATACTCACAAACAAATTATCGAGCCCTTATTTCAAAACCAACGAGGAAATCCGCCCGCTGTTCGAAAGTCAGTTAGAGGCTTGCGGTGTCGATTACTTCGATTTCTACCTTATGCACTCGCAAAACGCGAACAGCTTCAAAAAGTTCAAGGAATGCAGAGCTTACGAAACAGCTTTTGAGCTTAAAGCCGAAGGCAAGGTACGCCACGTCGGTATTTCCTTCCACGATACCGCCGAGGTACTCGATCAAATACTTACCGAATACCCCGAGCTTGAATGTGTGCAGATACAGTTCAACTATATCGATTACGACGATTCGAACGTACAAAGCCGTCTTTGCTACGAGGTCTGCCGCAAGCACAATAAGCCGATAATTATTATGGAGCCTGTTAAGGGCGGAAGCCTTGCAGGACTGCCCGAAGCGGCAGAAAACGAGCTCGCTCCCTTCGGCGGAAGCAGTGCAAGCTTTGCAATACGCTTTGCCGCAAGCTTCGAAGGCGTGTTTATGGTGCTTTCGGGTATGAGCGACACGGCACAAATGAACGACAACCTTTCGTTTATGAGCGAATTCAAGCCGTTGACCGACGCGGAATTCAAAGCAATCGACCGCGTTACCGAAATTATAAAGAGTATGGACGTTATTCAGTGCACCGCCTGCTCCTATTGCACCGACGGCTGCCCGAAGAATATCCCCATTCCTTCGATTTTCAAAATTGTAAACAGCTCCAAGCGCTATAAAAACTACGGCGCAAAATGGTGGTACGGCTTCCAAACAGGCGGCACTCGCGGCAAGGCGAGCGACTGTATCGAATGCGGTCAGTGCGAAGCTATCTGCCCGCAAAAGCTCCCGATTATCGAGCTTTTGAAATCCGCCGCAAGCGAGCTTGAGGATTAAGCGCTTTTTAAAAAGAACTGTTTAACAAACAAAACGGAGGGTATATTATGAAAAAGCACGCGTTAATTTCATTAATACTTATTTTATCCACCTTGCTTTCGGGATGTTTTACGTTCCAAAACGATTTTAAGCTCGATGCAGATGTCGTGGGAGAAGCAAAGGATTTCAAAGCAGAAGAATTAACCATAACCCTCACGGACCAATTCCAAACAACCAAAAGTGAACGCGGTTTTGCAGGCTATTTCACAACGAATTATATCGGCGTCATTGTTGAACGGTGTGCCAAAAGCGATATCGAAAATGACGTTTCGGGAAATATGTCCGAAAAGGAGTTTTTGGAATATTACGTCGACTCTTTAGAACAAGAATACAGTGTTGAAGAAAAAGACGGTTTGTTTTACTATACAAAAACGCAAAACAATAACGTTTGCCGTGTTTTCTCGTACTGCTCCGACGATGCATATTGGACGGTGCAATTTATAACCAAGCAGTCCGACTTCTTGATGTACGAAAACAACTTCTTCGATTGGGCAAAATCGGTCAGGTTCCAAGCATAGACAATAAGAGCCATTGCGAAAAGAAACGCAATGGCTTTTTGTTTATAAAAAGAACGAGAGAAAGACCTTACATAAGGCTTTCTCTCGCAAAAACACAATTCTTTTTATTTCTTTAATTTATCGAACAGCGAACGGGCTCTGCTCATTCGCTCTTCCCTTGCGGAATCGTCGCGGACGATATTAAACACGTCGCCCTCTTTTGCGGTTCCGAAAACACAAAGCGGAATATTCACTGCTTCGCCGTTTTCGAGCTCGCAAACCGCGATATTTTCTTCGATACGGTCTATAATTATTCTCATAATTTATTCCTCCGGATCACAGCTTCCGCAAAGCGTATATCCGAGCGCCTGAAGCTCTTCAAGACCGCGCTTCGAATACGCCTTATTTTCCTCTTTCATATCGGTTGCCGATTTGCAAGCAGCGGTATGAAGCTTTTTCGTGCTTATATTGAGCACCCATTTATATCCGCTCGGCTTTAATCCTTCCGAAACGGTTAGCTTTTCGCCGTCTGTCTCAACGGTTACGGTGCCCGAAATATCGGTACGGTAAAAATCGTTCACGCCCGAATATTTCAATCGCATAAGCGCGGCATCGTGCGGGTGACCGTATTCGTTACCATCGCCGCAGGAAATAATTGCTATTTCGGGGGTTGCTTTCTTCAAAAACGCTTCGCCCGACGAGGTATAGCTCCCGTGGTGTCCGACCTTCAAAACGTCGCAATCGATATTTTCGGTTATCGTTTCCTCTTCGGGTGTTTCGGCATCGCCCATAAACAAAATACTGCGAGAGCCGAAGCCGAGATGAAGCACCGCCGAGCAATTATTAAGGTCGTCAACTATCGAAACAGGGGCAACGAATTTCGCAA
>JAZTXJ010000110.1:0-10800 GCA_045636285.1 Eubacteriales bacterium | reverse complement strand
AAAAGAAAAAAGAACCGACAAGCGACCGAAAAAAATGAGCAACACCCGCTGGGCGCTCATCGCGTTTTCGCTTTCGTTCGTTATAACCGCCTGTCTTTCGGCGGCGAGCGATAAGGTCGTTTCCGCCCTTTCGCTTATCGTTGCGGCGCTCGTGCTTATTGCGATCATCGCACTCGGTATTATTTTCGATATTATCGGTCTTGCCGTCACAACGGCAGATATAAGCCCCTTCAACTCGATGGCGGCGCGCCGCTTAAAAACGGGGCAAAAGGCTGTCTGGCTGATCAACAACGCAGAAAAGGTCAGCTCCTTCTGCAACGATATCGTCGGCGATATTGCGGGTGTCGTTTCGGGTGCGACCGGCGCGGGTATTGCGATAAAGCTCTTTTCCGAGCTCGATACCGACGTAGCATTCTGGCTGACGCTTGCGCTCACCTCGCTTATTTCGGCATTCACCGTGGGCGGAAAGGCTTTGGGCAAAACCGTTGCCATAAAGCACAGCACACAAATCGTACATTTCGTCGCAAAGCTTCTTTGCGGCTTTACCGAACGGGCATAGCCTGTTTCAGAGCATTACTGCAAATAACATCTATCGCTTCGGCTTCACCCCGAAGCGATATTCAAATAGGGGGATTTTGCCATGATCCTCGAAAAGATCAATTCCCCGCGTGATATCAAAGCCCTGCGCGAGCAGGATATTCCGATACTTGCGGAGGAAATAAGGCAAGAGCTTTTAAAAACCGTTTCGCAAAACGGCGGGCATTTGGCGGCTAACCTTTGTGTTGTCGAGCTAACCATTGCCCTGCACCGTGTTTTCGAAACACCCGAAGACAAAATAATATTCGACGTAGGACACCAGAGCTACGTTCACAAGCTTTTAACCGGCAGAAGAGAAGAGTTTTCCACCCTTCGCACCTTCGGCGGTATTTCGGGCTTCCCGAAAAGAAGCGAAAGCGAGCACGACGCGTTCGGCGCGGGACACAGCTCTACGAGTATTTCAGCCGCGGCAGGCATTGCGGCGGCTAATATGCTTTGCGGCAAGGAATCCTATACCGTGGCGGTTGTCGGCGACGGCGCATTCACCGGCGGTATGATTTACGAAGCGCTCAACAACTGTGCCGAAACAGAACGGCTGATTATCGTTCTGAACGATAACGATATGAGCATTTCCCCCAACGTCGGCGGAATGAGCAGATATTTTTCGAAGGTACGCTCGAGCGTGAAGTATTTCCGCTTCAAAAACGGCTTAAAGCGCTTTTTCGAGCATATCCCCCTTATCGGCACGGGACTTATAAAATGCTCGCGCGCGGTGAAGAACAGCTTCAAGCGCGTCGTTATGAGCCAGAACTTCTTCGAACAGTTCGGGCTTAACTATTACGGCCCCGTCAACGGCAACGACGAAAAGCATCTCGAACGCCTGCTTACCGAAGCGAAGGACGATAAAAAAAGCTGTGTCGTTCATATCTGCACCAAAAAGGGCTTGGGCTATAAGCCTGCCGAGGAACGCCCCGACCTCTTCCACGGCGTTTCGGGCTTCGATATAGAAAGCGGTAAAATCAAAAGCGGAAGCGAATCCTATTCCGAACGGTTCGGCAAAATAATAACCGACCGCGCCGAAAACGATAAGCGTATCTGCGCGATAACGGCGGCAATGCCCGACGGCACGGGGCTTTCGGAGTTTGCGAAAAAATACCCCGAACGCTTTTTCGACGTCGGCATAGCCGAAGAGCACGCGCTCACCTTCGCCTGCGGTCTTGCGGCAGAGGGTATGGTGCCGGTTTTCGCCGTTTATTCGACCTTTATGCAACGCGCGTTCGACCAGCTTATTCACGATGCCGCCTTGCAGAATTTACATATTATCGTTATGCTCGATAGAGCGGGGCTCGTCGCCAACGACGGAGCAACCCACCACGGCATTTTCGACTGCGCCTATATTTCGCAAATACCGAACGTCGTTCTTTATTCCCCGAACAGCTTCGAAACGCTCGAGGAATGCTTCGAAAAGGCGTTAAGCGCAAATTGCCCCGTGGTTATCCGCTACCCCAAAAGCACGAATTACGATAAATCGCACTTTACCGAATATGAAAATACCGATATTTTCGATTGCGGTGAAAATGCGGAAAACGCAATCATCACCTACGGCAGACTTACCGAAAACGCCTGCCTTGCGGCTGAAATTTGCAAAAATTTAGGCTTTAATACAAGAGTAATCAGCATTAAAACCCTCTCTCCCCTGCCGATAAACGAAATTTCGAACGCCTTGTGCGGTATATCCAATATCGTTTTTGCAGAAGAAGGCATTAAAAACGGCGGTGCCGCGCAAAGACTTTGTGCCGAGCTTACCGAAAGCGGATTTTTGAACAGAAAACGCTTTGCGATAAGAGCAATCGACGGCATTTTCCCCGAACACGGCAGTAACGACGAGCTTTTAAAGCAATTAAAGCTCTCGCCCGAAGATATTGCGGCGGCGGTTACCCAAAGCGCCGAACGGTAAAACGGCTTTGCCAAAGGAGAAAACAGTATGAGGCTTGACGTTTATCTTGCCGAAAACGGCATATTCCAAAGCAGAAGCAAGGCGCAGGGCGCGATAAGCGAAGGGCTTGTCGCTGTCAACGGCGAAATTATTAAAAAGGCTTCGTTCGAGCTGAACGGAACCGAAAAAATCGAAGTAACGCAAACCGACCGCTTCGTTTCCCGCGCGGGCGAAAAATTAGAGCACGCACTGCGCGAATTCGCTATCGACGTTAAGGGCTTGACCGCGCTCGATATAGGCGCTTCAACGGGCGGCTTTACCGATTGCCTGCTCCAGCACGGCGCAGATTACGTTTATGCATTGGACGTAGGGCATTCACAGCTCGACAGCAGTCTGCGCGATAACAGCCGTGTAGGCGTTATCGAAGGCTTCAACGCGCGTTACGCAAAAAGAAGCGATTTCGAAAAGGAAATCGATATTATCGTTATGGACGTTTCGTTCATTTCGCAAACACTGATCTACCAAGCCTGCGCCGATATTCTGAACAGCGGCAAAAAAATGGTAACGCTTATAAAGCCGCAGTTCGAAGCGGGTAAAAAGCATATCGGCAAGGGCGGTATCGTGCGCGACACAAACGGTCGCGTTATAAAGGAAATACTGCAAAGGCTCGATGAAAGCGCAAGCCTTTTCGGGTTTAAAAGAATCGGCTTTTGCGATTCCCCGATAAAAGGCGGCGACGGAAATTCGGAATACCTTGCGGTCTTCGAAAAGAATTAAACAAGAATCATTTAAGAAAGTATGATATTATGACAGTCGAAAAGGTTTTGCTGTTTCCCTCTCCGAAGGGCAACGTGCGCGATAAGCAGATACGCCCGATCGAGCAAATGCTCGACAGTATCGGAATAGCACACACCCGCTATCAGAACGGCGACGGCGGCGAATTCGATGCGGTTATCGCACTCGGCGGCGACGGTACGATGCTCAACGCCTGCAGGATCGCGTTCCGCAAAAACAAGCCTATAATCTGTATCAACTTCGGCACGCTCGGCTATATGAGCGGGCTTGAAAACAGCGAGCTTCATATGCTTTCCGCGCTCAAAACCGGCTTTATAACCGAAAAGCGTATGCTTATCGACGTTAAGGTCATTCGCAACGGCAAGCTGACAGCCGAATCGACCTCACTCAACGAAGCGGTCGTCGCACGGCAGACCGACGGCGATATTGCCGATATTTCGCTCCTTTGCGACGGCGCCGACGTTTGCGATTACCGTGCCGACGGCTTGATATTCGCAACCCCCACGGGCTCGAGCGCCTATGCGATGAGCGCGGGCGGTCCCATTATCGATACCAAGCTCGACGCCTTCTGCGTATGCCCGATATGCCCCCACTCGCTCGGTGCGAGAGCAATGGTCTTTTCCTCCAATTCCTGCTTGGAAGCGGTGAACAACAGCGCAGACGGCAACAATATGCTTATTTCGGACGGAAGAAGCGTTTGCGGTCTTAAAAAGGGCGACAGAGTTCTCGTAACCCGCTCGGAACGCACGCTCGAGCTGATAAAGCTCAAAAAGGACGCGTTTTACGAAACGCTCTACAACAAAATGTCTTAACCCCGCATAAAAAATAAAACTCCTATCGAAAACAGATTGTCGGAGATAAAAAAATGAAAAGTATTCGTCAAACGAAAATACTTGAGCTTATAAGAGAACACAGAATAGAAACGCAGGAGGAGCTTCAGGAAAAGCTCAAGGACTGCGGCTTTGCCGTAACGCAGGCAACCGTCTCGCGCGATATACGCGAGCTCGGTATTATCAAATCCGACCTCGGCGACGGCGTTTACCGTTACCGCGCGGTAAAGAACAGCGGTGTGCACGAAATCAACGGCAAATTCACGCTTATTCTGCGTCAGGCGGTATCGTCGGTAGCCTGCGCGAATAATCTTATCGTTGTCAAAACCTATACGGGCATGGGCTCTGCCGTCGGCGCGGCGGTGGATTCGATGTCGATTCCGAACGTTGTCGGCACTCTTGCGGGCGACGATACACTGCTTATAATCGCGCAGGATAACGAAAGCGCGAAGGGTATTGCAGAAACCTTAAACGAGCTTATATAACTGTAAAGGGAGCAAGGCTATGCTTTTATCGGTTTATATAGAGAATATCGCACTTATCAAAAGGCTTTCGCTTGAACCCGAAAGCGGCTTTTGCGCCTTCACGGGTGAAACGGGTGCGGGCAAAAGTATTATTATCGATTCGCTCGGTCTGCTTTGCGGCGCGAGAAGCGATAAAGAAATCATCCGCACGGGCGAAGAAAGCGCGCTTGTCGAAGGCATTTTCGAAATCAACGACAAAAAAACCGCTTCCGCCCTTGCCGAATTCGAAATCGAGCCCGAATCGGATAACACCGTGACCGTAACCCGCAAAATCTCACGCGATGGCAGGTCGGGTGCGAAGATAAACGGCAGAAGCGTTCCCCTTTCGAAGCTGAAGGAAGCGGTTTCGCTCCTTTTGTCGATCCACGGTCAGCAGGATACGCAGGCGTTTGCCGATAAAGCAAAGCAGCTTACAATGCTCGATTCCTTTGCCGATAACGGCGAACTTTTTGCCGATTACAGCGAAAAATACAAGGCGTGCCGAGAAATAAAAGGCAGGCTCGAAGCGCTCGAAGCCGACAGCCGCGACAGAGAATTCAAGCTCGATATGCTCAAATACAAGATCAGCGAGCTTAAAAAGGCAAACGTAAAGCCGAACGAAAAAGCCGAGCTCGAAGCCGAAAGAATTCTGCTTGCGAACAGCGAACGGATCATAAGCAAATCGGGCGAAGCGTACAGCGCGCTTTACGGTATGGAGGGCTCGGCAGTCGAAACGATAGAAAACGCCTTGAGCGCGGTAAATTCGCTTGTCGGTATCGTCGAAGAGGCTTCTTCGCTTGCAGAACGGCTGGAAAGCGCGAAATACGAAATTATCGATATTGCCGACAGTATAAAGGAATACACCGAAAACGACGGCGAAAACGCAGAAATGCGGCTCGATGAATGCGAAACGAGGCTTGAACTTATCAAAAAGCTCGAGCATAAATATAAAGTCCCCGCCGATGAGCTTCAATCGGTGCTTGAGGAATGTCAATCCGAGCTCGATATAAACGAAAACAGCGAAGAGGAAAAGGCAAGGCTTGTTAAGCTTTTAACCGCCGCAGAAGGCGCGCTTGATATAAGCTCAGGCAAGTTAAGCACCGCACGCAAAAACGCCGCCGCGTTGCTTTGTGCACGCGTGACGGAAGAGCTCTGCGAGCTCGATATGCCGGGTGTAAGGTTCGAGGTTTCGGTAACCGAAAAGGAACCCTCTTACGACGGCGCAGACGATGTAGAATTCCTTATAAGCGCAAACAAGGGCGAAGAGCCTAAGCCGATGTCTAAAATCGCTTCGGGCGGTGAGCTTTCGCGCATAATGCTCTGCCTTAAATGCGTTTTTGCCGACAGCGAATCGATCGGAACGCTTATATTCGATGAAATCGATACGGGTGTTTCGGGCAGAACGAGCGAAAAAATCGGTATGCGCCTTAAAAACGCCGCAAACGGCGGAAAAACGCAGGTAATTTGCGTTACCCATTCGGCAATCCTTGCCGCAAAGGCTGACGCACACTATAAAATTTCGAAAAACGAAGCCGACGGCAGAGTCGTAACGAGCGTCGAAAAGCTCGACCGCACGGGCAGACGCGACGAGCTTGCGCGCATAATGGGCGGGCTCAATATTACCGAAACGGTTCTCAAGGCGGCAGAGGAAATGCTTATATGCTGAAAACAAACAAAAAACGCAGGCTTATAACCGCATTGCTTCTGCTTACCGTTGCGCTTATTGCGTTTATCCTTTTCAACTCCGCGCAAACGGGGGAAGAATCGGCAAAGGCAAGCGGCTTTTTCTCGGATATTATAAAAAAATTCCTCGGACTGTTCGGCATTACCCCGAACGAAGAATCGCTTTCGCTTATCGTGCGGAAGGCGGCGCATTTTTGCGAATATTTCGCGTTGGGTGCGCTCACCGTTTCGCTCGCTTTAAGCGTTTCGGCAATCCGAAGCTATGCGTTTCTTTCGCCCGCTGTGGCTTTTGCCGTCGCGGTGTTCGATGAATTTGTGATACAAAAGGCAACCGAAGGCAGATCTCCCGCTTGGAACGACGTGCTTATCGACGTTTGCGGTGCCGTTGCCGCGGCTCTTATCGCGCTTATCGCGGTAAAGCTGAAAAACAAAAAGGAGAGTAACGAATGAAAACGAAAATATTTGCGTTTTTGCTCATATTGTCGCTTTTGCTTGCTTCCTGCGCTTCGGTCCCCGAATCACCGCAGAACGAAGAAAGCAAGCAGGCTCTTTCGGCGAGTAACCATTACGCACAGGTTATAAACCACCTCGCAAAAAGCAAGCACCTTTTCTTCGGCAAGCTTTTCGAAAGCGAAAGCCTTAATATCAAAATCGAAAACGAAGACGAGATATTAAAAGGAAGATATAACGCCGATTATGCCGAAAACCGTTACGCCTTTGATTTCGCGCTCGATTATAAAACGATTATAGAAGAGCTTAAAAGCATCGAAGGAAGCGTTGTTTTCGCAGAGGGCTATACCTATTCCTCGTTCGAAGGCATAAGCACGCTCCCCTTTAAAAAGCAAGCCGATACGAAGGGAATCGAAGCCGAAGCGCTCCGCGCGCTCTGCGGAATAGGCGGTCTTGCCTCCTCTGCCTTCGAAAAGGAACCCGAAAAATATTACCGCTTTGTCGAAACCGACGATAAAAAAGCAACAGTAGCCGCGTTTTCGATCAACGGCGAGGATATAAAAGCCTGCTCCGAAGCAAGCGATTTCGCACAAAAATACGGCTTCGACCGCGAAAGCATCGAGCTTAACTGTTCGGGCTCGCTCAAAACCGAACCCGATAAAAGCCGCGGCTTGACCGTAACCGATTTCCAAATCGAATCCACCCTTTCCTTCACCGCGGGCGAAAAGTTCTGCGAATTCACCTTAAAGCACGACGACAGCTCGTTCGACGCGCTCCTTGCGGTTTATAACGACGCCGATAAAAAGGAACCCTGCTCGCAATATTCCTTAAACGCCGAAAACGGCAAGGGCAAGCTTACCCTTAACGGCACCCCCCGCGAAATCGATAACGCAGATCTCCAAAAAGCCCCCGAAGGCTTTAAATGCCATACAATCGCTTTCCCCTTCGAATACAAAGAAACCGAAAACGAAGAGCTTTGCGGATATTCTCTTGAATTCACGCAGATCAATTTCAAGGGCGATGCCCCCGCCGCGCAGAGCAATACAAACACGGAAGACCTCGGCTATTCCTTCGCCGAATTTATCGAACCGCTAACCCTTAATTTCAACCGCACATCCGAACCTTCAAGCTGCCGTATAAGCGGCGTTCAGGGCAGTACGGTTTTCGAAATCAATTTCGAATCAAGCGGCGGCGAAATAGTCATTCCGCAGGAATATACCGAAAACGAATACGAATATTATCTCGAGCTGAACGAAAAGGCAGAAGATTTCTGCCAAAGGTTCGATATTCTGTCGCAGGCGGAAAGCGTTGAAAAAATAACCGTCAAAAACGGCGATTCGCTCTATTTTATCGACCCGTGGCAGAAGTGCGGATATTTCGAAACCGAATTCACAATGGCGGAAAACGAAATACACTTTTCCGACGGACGTATCCTTCCCTTTATCTATGAAGAGCTTACCTATAACGAACAGGAAGGGCATCACACCGCGGTAATCAACGGCAGAAATTATCTGCTCACCACCTTTACAAGCAACGAAGGAAGCCTTTGCCAGCTGCTCGAATGTACCGATGAATTCGAAGGCTATGCCGTCACCTCGTCGGTGCTCTATTACCCCGAGCTGGAATACGGCAAAATATCGATGGGCTTTACCTTCGAAATCGAAGACGAAAAATATACCTTAACCTACCTCGACGGCTATACCGAACAGCACACTATCGTGCTCGATGAAGAAAGCGGAAGCTATATCTTCGCAGATGAATAAACAAAAGAGAGCAAGAGTAAAAGGAATTTATCCTTCTGTTCTTGCTCTTTGGGTTTGTTAAATAATTATAACAGCACCAATCCGTAAACCGAACGGGTAAACAGCTCAAGCGCGTTCACCTTGTCGCGGTAAAGGGTGGCGCGTTCCTTGTAATACTTTTCCATTAAAATTTCGGAAGCGTTCGTCGCGGGAAGGCAATAAAAATGCTCTAACAAATCGCGCTCGTAATCGTTAAGTGCGTTCATCCCCGTTTCTATTTTCTTCAGCTCGCGTTCGATAACGCTTTTTCTGAATCGGCAATCGTCAATATCGGCAAGCAAGCCGTAAAGCCTGTCCTCAAGCATAGAATAATCCCGCTTTTCGCTCTTTGCGCGCATTATCGCCGATTTACAGCTTCCCCTTTCGCTTTCGAGCGCGTTCAGCTCGATCCGTATAGCGGCATACGCCGAAATAAGCGCGTTCTTCCTTTTTAAAAGATCCTTTGCGTGTTCTCTGTAATCCATTTTTCATCCTTTCGTCTAAAATTCAAGCCAAATCGTCATTCATCGGGGCGGATGGAGCTAACCGCTTGTCCGACGTCCTTATGTTCCGAACATTTGTTCGGTGTGTGCATTATATCACTCCTTTCTTTATATGTCAAGAGGCAGATATGAACAAATTTAAAATTATTCGCGTTTTATTTTCCCTGCTGTTAACGATAGCGTTTTTTTCGTCCTGCTTTTCCGAACCCGCGCCCGAAAATTCCCAAGCCGTACCCGAAAGCAGTACGCCCGATTTATCGCAAACGATAAGCGAGGTAAGCGAGCAAAGCGCCTTTATCCCCGAAAGCGTTTATGAATTCCTGCTTTCCGAATATTACGTCACCGCCGTACGCGAATCCTACGGAACGGTTTACGAATCGGTCTATTACCTCGAAGACGGCACCGTTACGGGCGTAAAGCTCAACACCGCCTTTGCCGAAATCGAATCCGCAGAGGAATATTACGCACATATCCGCAAGGATTACCCCGATTCGTTAATTTCAGGAAGTGTCGTGACGCAGTTCCTGCAAGGACAGAACGCAAGCTATTACGGCTACGACCCCGAAAAGCTTGTTTTTATGCTCGAAAAAACGGGTTATGAATATACTCTTTCCTTCGATATCGATGAATTTTTAAAGGAAAATTCCGAAGAAATAAGCGAATAGCGTTCCCAAAGCTTTTAAAAATCGAAGAAAAAGCGAGAAAAACGCAAAAAATACCCCCAAAAACGAAAAAAGTTTGTAAAAAGGTATTGACAAACCGATTTCTTGTGTTATAATTGCGGAGTACGAAAAAATTAGATATTATCGAAAGGAAATTCAACTATGTCTACAACTATGTTGAGAAAAGAGGACGTAGAACGCAAGTGGTACGTTATCGACGCGGCAGATAAGCCCCTCGGTAAGGTAGCAGTTCTTGCGGCAACCATCCTCAACGGCAAGCACCGTCCCGAATACACCCCCCACGTTGATTGCGGCGAATGCGTTATCGTTATCAATGCTTCCAAGGTAGTTCTTACCGGTAAGAAGCTCGATCAGAAGTATTACTACCGTCACAGCGGCTACGTTGGCGGCCTCAAGGCTACCAAGTACCGCACCCTTATGGCAACCAAGCCCGAAATGGCTATGGAGCTCGCAGTTAAGGGTATGCTTCCCAAGAACAAGATCGGCGATGCAAGCTTTGGCAGACTCAAGGTTTATGCAGGCGCTGAACACAAGCAGCAGGCTCAGAACCCTATCGCTGTTGAAGTAAAGTAAGGAGGAACATAACATGAACTATCAATCCGCTATTCCCTATTTCTACGGAACCGGTAGAAGAAAGAGCTCCGTTGCTCGCGTTCGCGTTATGGCAGGCACCGGCAACATCACTGTCAACGGCAAGAATATCGATGAATACTTCGGCCTCGAAACCTTGAAGCTCATCGTTAACCAGCCCTTTGCTGTTACCAAGACTGCAGGCACCTTCGACGTTATCTGCACCGTTAAGGGCGGCGGCGTTTCCGGTCAGGCAGGCGCAATCCGTCACGGTATCGCTCGTGCACTTCTTCAGGCAGCAGATGAATATCGCGCTCCTCTTAAGAAGGCTGGCCTTCTCACCCGTGACCCCAGAATGAAGGAAAGAAAGAAGTACGGTCTCAAAGCAGCTCGTCGTGCATCCCAGTTCTCCAAGAGATAATCTGTATTATTTCAAGAACATCAAAAACCCCGAAACCATCACGGTTTTCGGGGTTTTACTTTTGCTCAAAAATTGACTTTGGTGCAAACTTGGTGCAAGTTTTTTAAA
>JAZTXJ010000109.1:0-28064 GCA_045636285.1 Eubacteriales bacterium | reverse complement strand
TGGCAAACCTTAAGGCAGATTTGTACGATGGCTCCTACCACGCAGTAGACTCTAACGAAATCTCCTTTAAGCTTGCCGCAAAATTGGCATATAAAGAAGGCTTGCCCAAGGCAAACCCCGTTATATTGGAACCCGTTGGTTGCCTAAAGTGTACTATTCCCACCTCTTATTCCGGCGATATTATGGGCGACGTAAGCAAACGCCGCGGCAGAATTATGGGTATGAGCGAAAGCACCCGTAAGGGCTACACCGTTATTGAAGCGGAAATTCCTTCTGCAGAAATGACCGTTTACGCAGTACAGCTCCGCGCAATGACTCAGGGCAGAGGTACATATACCTTCGAATTCGTAAGATACGAAGAAGCTCCCGCAGAAGTTGCACAGAAGGTTATCGCGGAAGCAAAGAAGGACGCAGAAGAATAATAGTATAAAAAGCAATTTAGTACAAAAAGCAATTTAGTATAAACCACGATTCCGAAAAGTGAGGCATTTGTAATGAAAAATCTTAAAAGAACCCGTAGTATCAGCATGATTATCGGGCTTGTAATGTTGCTCGCCGTAATGCTCGGCGCTTGTGTTGACACATCGAGCGTAGATGGCGTGCTTGATACAAGCCGTTTCGATGAAGAATCTTCTCAGTACATCGAAGACGTTTCCGAAGACCTTTCTACTCCCGAAGGATGCACCGATGCACCCAATGTTGCAGGCGTTGTTAACCTTAAGCCCACCACCGTTGCAGTTTACGGTACTTGCGAAGAAAACGCAACTATCCGTGTTACCGGCGGCGCAGAAGATGCGGAAACCACCGCTCACGGCACCTACTACATTATCGAAGTAGAAATCTGGGACAGAGATACTCTTCTCAAGGTTACTGCACAGACCGCAGATGAAGAAGAATCGCTCGAAAGAGAAGTTATCGCCCGTAAGGACGCTACCGCAGACACCCTTCTTGACGGCAACAGCGTTTCTGTCGGCTTGAACTCCCGTCTTTATTTCGATAAGATGGTAGAAGATATTTCGGGTACCAACCTTTATACCGCTTCTCAGCTTAACGATATCCGTGAATACGTTACCGATACCGTTACCAGCTATTATAACGACAGAGCAGGCGGTCAGGACGTAGAGCTTATCTATCTCCTTATTCCCAACGTTACCTCTGTTGACAACGGTATTCTTCCCGAAGAGGTTATCGGCAAAACCAACTCCACCGTTTACGATCAGATCGTAAGCACTCTCAACCAGACCAGAGCTACCGTTATCGACCTCAAGCCTGTTTTCGAAGCAGCTATGCAGGACGAAGCAGCTATCGAAAAGTACGGTAAAATCTACCGCGAAACCGATAGCGCACTCACCGATTACGGCGCATATATCGCATACCGCGAGCTTATGAACGTTGTTGCAACAACCTTCCCCGCAGCAGCTCCCAGAACCGAAGAAGAATTCGAATGGAAGTCTGTTGAAGCAAAGGGCGGCAACCTTGTAGGCTACCGCGAGCTCGACGGCGATATTATCAAAGAAGAGATCATCACCGCTATTCCTCAGTTCGAACTCGGCTACGGCAACAATGCTGCAGGTAGCTCGAAGATCTCCTCGCTCCAGAAGTATGTTAATTCCGCAGAAGGCGATTACAACTACTTTGTGAAGTCTGACAATGCCGATGGTATCAACGGTATCGCAGAACGTTGGCTTATCGATGCAACCGCACGCGAAGATGCGGCTGATCTTCCCAGCGCGCTCATTTACCGTGACTACGCTTCGCTCTCCTTCACCGATATCCTTGCAGAAAGATTCAGCAAGTGCATGCTCGGTAAGATGGACGACCTCAACATCAACCTTTCTACCGCTCCTCAGTATGCAAACGAGGATGACGCTGTTGTAGACTACATTATCGTTATCGTGTCCGAAGAAAATATGGACACCGCATTCAACCTCGCACTTTCGTAATCTAAATTGCATAATAAAAAAGCGATGGCACAAAACAGTGTCATCGCTTTTGTTATCGTTACAATAGAAGCTAAATATAAAACTCTTCCATATCGTCAAGCCGTAAGCAAGCAAGCCGTCCGCCGTGCTTGCGGTAGGCTTCGCCGCAGTCAATATCGATAATGCCGCATTTTTTGTATATCATCGGCGGTGTCTGGCGGGAAAGCATCATCGTCGGCGTGTGCCCGACTACAAGGAATTTGTTTCTGTCGTCCCAAAGCCTTGTGTCGAACTCCTGCCTGCACCAAGTAAGCTCTTTTTCGGTGTATTCGTCGAGCCGCTTGGATTCCTCGAACCCGCCCAAGCCCGCGTGAACGAGCACGAATTCGCGTTCGCCCACGTTGAGCGTGAGATATAACGGCATTTCCTTAATATATTCGAGTATGCGTATTCGCGCAGAATCGGAAAAACGGTACAGCGATAAAAGCGTGCTTTCTGCGCCGTTGTCCATCCAACGCTCGTAATCGCCGTTGTAGCGCGAGCGTGAGGGCTTGCGTTCGAGCGAGAACATATAGGGCAATACCGATAAAGCCATAAGCTCGTGATTACCCTTTAAGCATATAACGTTTTTGCGATTCATTATATCGAGATAGATTTCGGCAGACTCGTTTCCGCGGTCGCATACGTCGCCGAGCACGATAAGCCTGTCTTCATTTTTGAATTCGATAAGCTTCAACATTCGCATATAGGAATCGAAGCTTCCGTGAATGTCCGAAATTACGTATGTCATATTTATCACCCAAATAAATAATAACTCATTTTTGCCTTTTGTGCAACCGTAAACGGTTAAATTCTTGTCGGTTTTTTCGTAAAATAAGATATAGTTGTTGACAAAAATATTAAAAAGTGCTAAAATAAATCAAATAAATAATTTCGGAGGAATATTATAATGACTAAATTCGACGAACTCATGCAGAAGTATGTTGACACCGATCACGCTACTCTTGTAAAGCTTGCTCAGTCCTCGCTCGTAAAGCTTATGCCCGTTTTCAAACAGGTTGACCCCAAGAACGATGGCGCTGTTATGTTTATCGCTACCATTCTTGCCGCTGTTGCTGCTGACGGCACCCTTACCGGCAAGGAAAAGCTCTTCCTTTGCGAAGTTCTCGGCACTACCGAACAGAAGGTAGACGAAATGGTTAACCTTTACAACGGCGCAGAAGGCGAACTTCTCGATAAGCTCGCAGACGCTCTTAACGACGAACTCAAGTTCGAAGTAGTTAACCTCGTTGCAAGCGTTGCTGCATGCGATGAAACCATCAAGCGCGAAGAAGCTGCATTTATCCACAAGATCATTATGTAATCTTGCAATAGTTGCATTTTAAAAAGAGCGTAGCAATACGCTCTTTTTTCTTGCAATTATTCGTGGGGTGTTGTATAATAAATTAAAGCACAACAGCGAGGCGCGGGAGGGAAATATAAGATATTTCACAAGAGGTTTTCGGATGCAAGGTTTATCCCGGCGATCCGAAGCCCGAAAAAACGGTTTTGTCTTCTATCAAAGGCGGGGATAGCTATAATCTCACCGCGTTTTCTATGTGCGCCCACAACGGTACCCATATCGATGCGCCGAGCCATTTTATCGAAAACGGAACAGCGGTCGATTCGGTTCCGCTTTCCAAAACCGTTGGATATGCCTATGTTGCCGAATTCGAAGGCGAGCTTTCCGCTTCCGACGCGAAAGCCATTATCGAAAGAGCAAGGCGCGCCGAGCCCGAATCGGCAAACCGCCTGCTTATCAAAGGGGGCGTAATTGTTACTGCCGAATCTGCGAAGGTGCTTGCGGACGAGGGTATTTACCTTGTCGGAAACGAATCGCAAACCGTCGGCCCCGAGGATTCGCCGATGCAGGTGCACAAAATACTGCTTTCGGCAGAAATTGTGCTTTTAGAAGGAATAAGGCTTTCGGGTATTGCCGAGGGTGTTTATTTCCTCTCTGCCGCGCCGATAAATCTTGCAGGCTCCGACGGCGCACCCTGCCGCGCAATATTGATAGGAGATTAGTTTAATTCTGCCGCACAGAGCGGGAAAGGGAAACGAATTATGAAGTTTATATGCTACCCCAAGTGCACAACCTGCCAAAAAGCGCAAAAATGGCTTGACGGTAAGGGAATAAAATACGAACTGCGCGATATTAAATCCGAAAATCCGAGCCTTTCCGAGCTGACGGAATGGTATAAAAAAAGTAAGCTTCCGCTAAAAGGGTTCTTTAACACAAGCGGTCTGCTCTATAAATCGCTCGATTTAAAAAATAAGCTCCCCGAAATGAACGAACAAGAAATGCTGAAGCTCCTTTCGACCGACGGTATGCTGGTAAAGCGCCCGATACTTGTCGGCGATGATTTCGTGCTTGTCGGATTCAAGGAAAACGAATGGGAACAAATATTATAAAAACGGAGAATATGAATATGGAAGTCAAAACGAAAGAAAAAATCGCAAATGCTTATTGCAAATGGGAACAGCATATCGACCTTCGGTTTGATTACGCGTCCCGCGCGCAGTTTATCCCCGTGAACGAATTCCCCGAGCTGTTTCAGATTACCTTCGAAATAATCCGCGAAATGAACAACAAATACTTTTTCGAAGGCGCCGCACCCAAAGACGCCGACGTCGTTATGAGTTATCTTAGGTTCCTTACTTTTATTTCCAAATACGTTATATACGACCGCGTGGAAGATGACAGCTGGAACAAATATTTCACCGTAACCTCGGTTATCACGGAAAAGCTTCTCGAATATGCTACCCGTGTCGGTTGCTATGAATTTCCCGACAACACAACGGTTATCTACCGCGATGATGAAGGGGAGCATAAAGGTATTTTTGAATTCTGGAGCGAAGATTATCCTCCTTATGAATGCGATTCCGACGAACGCACGAAGCATACCTATAAGATTTATTTCCCCGATTTTTCCGATATGCTCGCTTTGGTAGCAAAAATGCAATAAATAGAAAATCAAGCTCTTTCGGAGCTTGATTTTTTTGTCAGTGCGGTTTTCGTATCATGTGATAACAGGGCAACTGTGTATTGTCGCCGGAAAAACCAAGATATTCATTTTCGATTTCAAAGCCGAATTTTTCATATAGACGTACTGCGGGTTCGTTTGATGCGATAACATCAAGATGAAGCGTTTCGGAACCGTAGTTGTCAATGCGGTGCACAAAATACCGCTTTCGTCAGAAATTGTGCTTTTAGAAGAAGGCTTTCGGGCATTGTGCTATGCCCATTCGTTTTTTGCTATTCGTTCAATAAAACCTGATTAATGAATTTAATAACGCCCTTGTATCTTTGAATTTCGGCAAGGTCGCACCTGCCGTAAAGGGGCGGTATTATAATTTGAGTGCCGACAATCGCAATGCATATAATTCCTTCCGCGCGAGTTAAATTATGGTTTGCGTTTTGTGCAAGGAATTTATAAAGCGCATCGTTTGGCGAAGCGGTATAAATAATATTAAACCGCATAGCTTTGAAGGCTTCCGCTTTCGATATCCAAGGCGAAATATTCAATGCTTTGTTTGCCTTTTTGTTTATACGGTCTTTTGCGTTGTCGAATTTGTTTTTGTCAAAATCGTCCGTTTTATATATTACGGTTCTGATCTTGAATATTTTTTCGAAACGGAAAAATCGCACTTCTTCCGATAAAGTAATGCGGTTTTCCTTGTCGGTTAAATTTTCAAACACCGCGACCGTTTCTTCGAATGAAAGGGTTTTGCTTGTGTTGAATATTATGGGCTTATACGCCTGCTCGCGTTCCTCTTTTTTCGCAATTTTGCTCTGAAATACAAGATAAACAATAGCGATTGCCGCTATTGAAAAAAAGATAACCGAAGCCAAGGCGCCGATAAACGCAAGCAGAATACCTAATCCCAACGAAATCAAAGCGATCAAAACAAACGCAAATGAAAGTATCGCTCGGCTTTGCAATTTTCTGATATGCAATTCATACTCTCTGCTCAATCAAATCACCGCCCTTGTTATTAACCGTATTGCTCGCCCGATAATTGCGCGGCTGCATCTTTGCTTCCGTTTTTCGTGAACTTCAGCATCCAATCGTAATTTTCCTCGGTGGAATAGACCTCGTCCCAGCAGTTATGGTCGTGGTGAGGGAAGAGAATAAGCTCAGCGTGCCCGCCCGCAAGGTTAACCGCCTTTGCCATTTGCAGACTTTCGATAGGGTCGACAACCGTATCACGCAGACCGTGGAAGGTGCGGATGGGAATATTCACAAGCCGCTGTGCAAAGCCGCCGATACCGCCGCCGCAAATCGGCATAACCGAGGCGAACCATTCGGGCTTTATCGCGGCGAGCTCCCAAGTGCCGTAACCGCCCATACTATTTCCCGTGGCATAAACGCGTTCTTTATCGATAAATTCGCTGTTCAACAGGCTTTCGATAAGCAAAATCACGCTCTGCATAACCTCGTTCCAGTTGTGAACACTGCAAAGCGGCGCAAGCAGAACGTACCCGCGTGATTGCCTTTTTTGCAGGTTTACAAAGCAGTTGTTGCGCTTGAGAACGTTAATGTCGTTCGAACGCGTTCCCGCGCCGTGCAAAAATATGACGAGCGGGTATTTTTTATCGGCACTGAAGCCTTCGGGATAGGATATTAAATATTTTAAATCGTTAAAAACCTTTTCTTCTGTCATTTCGAAACTCCTTTTGCTTTTAAAGCCGAATGCTGTCAAAACATCAAGCCGTATAACCGTTCGATACATTCTGCCGCTTCTGATACGGCGTTTTCGGCAGTGGGTATAAATTCGGGCTGTAAATCACGAAGCCTTTTGCTTTCGAACCGCGCGAATATATTTTCGTAAAGCTTGGCGAAATCGGGCTTTTCGGTGCCTTCGGGCGCAAAAAGCCATTCAAAGAGCGCCTCTGCCTCTTCTTTGAAAAGGTGCGAAACGAGCTCATAAGCGGGCTGACTGCAATAGCCGTTCGCAATATTGCGCTTGAGCACGGGTTCGAATTCGGGGTTGGTTTCCGCCGTCGCCCGAAGCTGTTCAAGCGTGTGATAAAGCGAAAAATCGGGAACAAGGCTCAAAAGCCGCTCCATTGCCGATAACGCTTCGAAATAATGCTTTTTCAAAACCGAAAGCCTTTCGGTATTACCTGCGGCGGCAAAGCATTTTATAAGAAGAAAATTAATCATTCTTCCCAAAACCGTTCGCGCCATATCGACAGCATCTCTCAAAACAAACCTGCTCTTTAGCGCTTCGGTACTGCGGGCAAGCTTCTTCACCGCGTAAATCGCGTCCTTTAAGGTCGGCTCGGTCTTGCTTGCCTTGTATTCGAAAAATTCGATATAATGATTATCGGCGCCGTAAAACGATTCGGCAAACCGCAAGGGCTTTGCCCAAATGTCCTGATGCGCGTACCAGCCGTTAAAATATTCAAAATACCGTTCGTCACCGTACTGTCGGCGCGAATATCCGCCCCAATCTCCGAGCTTTATAAACGGCAGTAATTTCTGCCAACAATCGTTCATATCTCTTGCGAATTCGCCGTAACGGTCGTCGCAAAACCGCTTTGCGATCTGCTCGATCGTCATACCGAGCGGCGACCACGCATTCTGCGCGAGATATTCCAGAACCAAAGGGTCGCTGTGCGAAAGCTCGGGCCAAAGAACCATTCCCTTGCAATAGGGGTCCTCTGCGGCGAGCTTCAGCCTTTCGTCCGAACGGTCGTAAGGACCTCTTAATTCGCTTTCGGATTCGAACGCGTGGAAAAGCCCGAATATCCACGGGAATTTGCCGACAACGCCCCAATTCGCAAAGCCTATATCGGGGTCGTTTACCTCGGACGTGTAATCGAGAATAACGGTGCGTTCGGGGTCGAGCTCCGCTATAAGATTTTTGACCTCTTGCGACGACCACCAACCGATAAAATCCCAGCTTGCGAGCATCAGCTTCGAGTTCGGGTATCTTTGCCGAATATTTTCGGCTATCCTTCTGTATGCGATAAGCTTCAAGGCGAAATTCTTTCTTTTATCGGCATACATCAAGCGCTCGCCGAGCCCTATGGTGTGAAACAGCGCCGAGCTTTTTTCGTGCTCGTTCACCATCGCTTCGGTGAGCTTCATATAGTAATCGAGATTTTCTTTTTTCGTGAAATCAAACACCTTTCCCGTGTCGGATTCGGTGTATTGCGCGATCTCCTGCGTGATAAACGAGGGCTTTTTCCGTTCGAGAAACTCCTTCGGGGTGCGGCTGTACCAGTGAGTCATCGTTCCGCAATCGACAGGGTATATAAGATCGAGCCCGCGCGCGTATTCGAGCACCCTCTTTTTAAGCTCCCCGCGGTATTCAAGCGTCCAGAAATCCGTTCGGTCGTTAAATCCGTCGGCAACGCCCCATTTTACCGTGTTGAACCCTTCGGGATAGGGTACCGTTTCGGGAAAGGCTCTTTGCCATATATCGTCCATTCCGATACGAAGCATAAAGAAATTAAGACGCTTCTTCACGAGCCAGTCAAGCTCCTGCTTCCAGTCCTCAAACGACCAGTGCTCCGCCTGAAAGCGCTTTAAGCCGCGGTGGGCGAAATAGCGTAATCCGCGGTATTCAAACCTCGGCGATTCGGTAATATCAATATCGTCCATGGGAATGCTTTCGCTTTGGGGAATAATATCTCCGTCCCAAAAATAACGGCAACCCAAAAACCGCTCGAAATAGCCGTATACGGCGTAAAGTGTCGAGCGCCCGCGCCCGCCGGCGAGAACGAGTATTTTTCTGCCCTCGCGCCCAAGCGAGCGTATGCAATAATCGTCGGTTCCGTAGCGAATGTTCAGGCTACCGAGCCGAAGATTAAGAATTTCATTCATCAAGAAATCGTTGACAGAGTCCGAGCCGATAACGATAAGGTCCGAAACACCGTCGTCGGCTTCGGTTATCGCAATATCGTTCCCCGTGACCTTGATATATAAATCACGAAAAGCCTCTGCGGCATATTTATAGGCTTCCTCGCACCGATCGGGCTTCAAAATAACGGCAGACATACAATCACTCGCTTTCTTGTTTAAAATCGCAAATTAATCGCGCCACGGCGTTCTATGCGTATGCTATACAGCGCGTTATGCATTGACGGAGCCTTTGGCTTAAATGATGAGAAAAGCTTTCGCCGTCTTGCAAAAAGTTAAAGCTGTCCACGCCCTTTTCGAGCGAGGCAATGCAGGTGTAAACGGTTTGCAGGGTTTGGATTTTCTGCGGCGCGCGCTTTATGCAGGCGGCAACCTGCGGTAAATAACTGCAAATCAACCGCTCGCGTGCTTCTGTGCTTTCCGCCATTGCCTGCGCGCATTGCTTTTCTTCCTCGCGCGTTAAACGCGTCGCGCTCTTTGCACGTTCAAAAAAGTCCTCAACACTAATAAACAGCATATTTTCTCCTTTTATATGGGCTTATATATATTATACCATAAATAGCCAAAAAAGTAAATTATAACATCAATACTTTTCGATAAGTTTTGCATTGCGATATATGGCGGGGTGGGAACATATAAAGCGAGGTGAATTTCACCTCGCTTCTTGCTATTAGATCCTGTCTCCGTAAGGTAGGGATTTTATATAGTTTTCCATAAAATCCCAGTCTGGTACATAACCGTTTTCTGAATATTGATAAGTTTTATCAACTATGGGAGACATATTCTTGTCATACATAATAGGAAGTTTTACAATCGATTTTCCGAATTTTTTTACATTATGAGGTTTTCTGCCATAACTCCAACGATATTTATCTTGCATTATTATAGTGCATAAGAATTCTGCAATATGCGCATTCATAGTATAACCGTTTAAATATAGTGCCGTAATATCATGACTGCATGTGAAGTCTTTCTTTTGATAAAAAGCATTGCAAACAGAACCGTTTACAGTTACCGCGATACAATTACCACTAAAAATTTTCTTATCAAGGGTAAAATCTTCGTTTCCAATTTTGTCCCATTGATGTATGTCTTTTAAAGAATAATATTCGGTTACACCATTATTAGTTTCGGTGGAACCCAAAAATGGAAAATTCCCCTCAAGAGAGTGCTCTGGTTTTTTATTATAAAAACCGCCTTTAAGTCTAAATACTTTCTCTAATACAAATTCCTGCCATAGTTCAGTGTTTAATCTCGGTACATCGGTTGGTTTATTTTTTGTGGTGATAGGAATAATATCTGTTTTGTTCACCCATTCTGGTATAGTGTCCGGAACTTGGATGTCACGTAGTGTTTTGTTTGCTTGGCGGCCATAACTATATCGATATGCATTGCTTTGAATACACATACAGTAAAAAATTTTTTCTTGGAATGTCATATAGTGTTTGGGTTCTAATACCATTATGTGAAACGCTGTGTAGAAAGGATCTTTCTGAACAAAAGAGGATAAAACGCTACCGCCTAAAGCCACAGTGATATAGCCTGCAGGAAATGGAGCAACAGCATCAATTCGATCAACTTTACCGACCACGCCGTTTTCTTGCGCGGTTCTGGAAACAAAAGATATATTACTGTCATTTGTTTGACTCATGTTGTATAATTCAAATCCATTTCCTTGGTGTAAATAAAATAGATCATCAACTCTCATGTACTTCACCACACTTTACCAGATATGCAAGATAATCGTTTACGGTTCGTTGAAAATCGTCTTGTCCTAATTGAGAATAGTCTGTTTTCATATACGCTTCGCAAAGCCATTCGTCTTCGTCGGTTACCTTATGACGTGCGCTAAGACCGTCTTCAACGTCCCTATTGCGATATAGGTTGAGCCACTGCTCTTCGACAATGCTCCATTTTCCATAAACATCCACACGACCAAGTTTTTTGCGTTTTACAAAGCCATCATCCTTACAGTATCCAAAGAATGTTTCTTGGTTGCTGTCGTGGGGACAATGTGCTTTCCAAACCATAACGCATACATTTGTTCCTGTTGGATAGAAAATATCATCGGGCATAGAAAAAACTGCATCAAGGGTATGCTTTTGGAATAACCGTTTACGAACATCCTTAAACTTAGTACCGATAGCGCAACTCATAGGAACAACAACAACACCTGTGCCGCACACGGCGAGAATGTCTAGTAGGTGTTCTACAAATTCTAACTCAACCACATCGTCTTGGGAGTACGGAGGGTTTATTAGGCCGATATTTATGTTCTTTGCCTTGAGTTTACGGACAATTTCGGGTTTGAAGCAGTCTCCGTGCTCGATATTAGACTTACCGTCCTTGCGAATAATCATGTTAGCAACAGCAAGAGTATACAGTTCATCATCGAACTCAACACCATACAAACCGTCTTCCCTGATACGTTCAACTTCTTCGGGATTGGCATCTTGGAACATCATGCTCATTGCGGTTACAAGGAATGAGCCAGAGCCGCAGCATATATCGACAACGCGACTGTTTTTATTGACTCCTGCAATATTGCACATGAACTCTGTCAAATGCTGCGGGGTTAGAACGATTCCAAGACCGCTTCCGTCACCTCCGGAATATTTGATGAATTCATGATAGAAAACACCCAAAGCATCAATAGTACTATCGGCGTGGTCCATCATAGGTTTAATTTTCATTTCGAGTTCTTCAATATACCATACGATAGATTTTTTATTACCGAGTGGAATAGATGCAAACTTGGAGTTGTCTAACAGATTTTTGAATGCCTGTTTAATGTACTGAATACGGTTATATTTGATACCGCTATTACTAAGAACATTATCGATTGCGGTTGTGATATTGGTGATAACGCTGTTGAATGAGGGCAAGTTGATATAGCTCTTTGCAAAATCTTCATCATTTAACGCGATAAGAATGCCTGCAATAAAAATTGGTTTGTGGCGTTCGGTCATTTTGATTTCACGAAGATACTCATGCATATCAATAGCGGTTTCGCGGATGCTATCAAGAGAGTATTCGCGTTGAATCTTCTTGCCTTTTACTAAATCAACGTAGTTTTTAGGTTCTAAAATAATATCTCTGGCTTTACGAAGTTCAGTAAATTCATCTTGTCCTTTGCTCCAAAGGAACGCACTTGCGCGAAAAGTTTCTCGTTTGGTGCCGCTAATTGCCACGGCAATAACATTATAATCTTCTTTTAAGAATTTTGCATAGTAAAGGGCGCCGTCAACAGCGTAGTCTTTTGGATGATTTCGTTGGGGAGTTTCATGCTTGTTTACAGCTTTCTTGCATTCGACAACTATAACTGTATTTACATCATCTTTAAATGTGATAATGAACTCAGGTAAAGCTTTACCTTTTCCGCCCAGCGTAAAGTCGTCCAGAGCACAAATTTTCGGCTTACCTCCAGCTTTTTTCAATAAACGCTCCACCTTGTCTACATCAGAAACATCGCCCTGGGGGAAGACAAAACCAAATTCGTTCTCGCCTATTGTACAGTTCATTCCCTGAAGTGTTAAACTTTCGGTATATTGTTCGATTGCCATTTTATTATTCCTCCCCGAATAATTCATCTAATGTTTTGTTTAGTTTTTTGCAAATTGCTTTACATAGATTTAGCGACGGGTTGTAGTTGCCCTTTTCGATGCTAACAATTGTTTGTCGAGAGACACCAACGGCGTTTGCTAAATCTTTTTGAGTTAGAGCCAATTCAGCCCTAGCAACTATAATTTTTCGATTTTCGGCCACCGTTATCATCTCCTTTCAAAATATTACATATTGATTTTAGCAGAATACCAACAATATGTCAAGTAGAATTGACAAAAAGTAAAAAATACACGACTCTCGAAATGCCAAAGACCAAGTATAAATCTCCCCATTTTTACAAATACTAACACCAAACTGTAAAAACAAGGAGAAATTTATATATGAAAGCAACTGGAATAGTTAGGCGCATCGACGACCTCGGGCGCGTTGTTATACCGAAAGAAATCCGCCGCGTTATGCGAATACGCGAGGGCGACCCGTTGGAGATATACACAGAGGGCGACGGCGGTGTTGTATTCAAAAAATACTCGCCCGTGGGCGAATTAAGTCGTGTTTCGGAGGAATATGCCGAGGCGATAAACCGCACGAGCGGGATTCCTATCGCAATATGCGACCGAGATAACGTTATCGCGGTTGCGGGGGTGCCGAGAAAGGAATATTTGTCGAAGCCGATATCGAGCGGGCTTTCGGGTGTTTTGACAAGCAGAAAAAGCTACACCGCAGACAAGGGAACAAGCCTGACAGTGACCGAAAACGGCGGGGAAGTGAGCTACCTTTCACCCATAGTGAGCGAGGGGAGCGTTATCGGCGCGGTGATGTCGCTCAAGCAGAGCGGCAAGCAAGCCGACGGAAGCGAAAAAAAGCTTGTCGACGCGGGCGCTTACTTTATGTCCTCGCAGACGGAGATATAAAAAGAAAAAGGCGGTCGACCGCCTTTTTTCTTTGCGATTATTCAATTTCAAACAGCGAAAAGAGATACTCGTTTAAATTCGCCTTGTCGTAATCGCTCAACTGCTTTGATTTGCCGTCGAGCAGGAGCGTTCCGCAGGTCGAAGAATATTCAAGCTCCTTGTTTTCGTGCAACAGCCGTATTTTGAAATCGGGTTCGCATTCCGCGGAATCATCGCTCCATTCGCCCGAAAACAAAACCGCCTTTAACGTATATTCATACAGCTCGGCTGCAACGCGCTCCTCGCCGCCGTGCGTTATATAAATATCTGAATTCGGGCTCTTGCTCGCTTCGGCGTGCGATGCGATTTCCTGCGAACAGCTATCGTTTGACTTCGGCGTGCAAGCGCAAAGCAAAAGCATAATTGCCGAAACTGCTAAAATCAACTTTTTCATAATATTCCTCCCGAAAAGTATTGAATGCCGTGACCTTGCTTCTTGATGCAAGCATAGCACACAATGGCGCGGAGGTTGTGTTTTTGGTGCGGAAACGCTGTTTTTTGGTGCGCGCTTCGCTTTTTCTTGATTTTCAATAGCTTTTGTGTATAATGGTATTCAAAGCCATTAACGGAGAATTGATATGATTATAAGAAAAGCAACGGTTGAAGAGTTCGCGGCGGTGCGCGCGTTTTATCACGAAATGACAGATTGGCTCGAAACTGCGCCCTACGGACCGGGGTGGAAGAAGGATATTTATCCCGCGCCCGAGGACCTTTTAAGCGCGCTCGAAAACGGCGAGCTGTGGGTTTGCGAATCTGACGGAAAATATATCGCTTCGATGATTGTCAACAATAAATCGCAAGAAGAATACCGAACAGTCAAATGGGGTATCGAAGCCGATAGCGACGAGGTGCTCGTTATCCACGCGCTCGGCGTTATGCCCGAATATCACGGCAAGGGGATTTCGGGAAGAATGGTGGAGCACGCGATAACGCTTGCGAAATCGCAAAACAAAAAGGTTATGCGGCTCGACGTGCTTGCGGGCAATCTCCCTGCCGAAAGGCTTTACCCGAAGTATGGCTTCGAGCTTGTCGAAACGCTCGAAATGTTTTACGAGGACACGGGATTAACGCTTTATAAGCTTTACGAGCTCGCGCTGTAAAAAAACGCACCCGACAAAAATAGTGTACTTCCGTTTTATATCGAAAGCAGACTATTTCTTTTGTGTTTTCTTTTCAAGGGCGTAAATACCCCATTTATCATCAATTCAAGTAATGCACGGTTTGCGTATATAGCTCGCTAATGCCGCTTTCGGTCGTGTCGTATACCGTGATAAAGGTTTCGTGCCCGTTGTTGAACATATAATACGCGATAATTTCGTATTCACCGTCGGAATCGATGTCGGCAAAGAAAAGCTCGTAATCGAATTTTTCGTATTTCGAGCCGTACAGCTCGAATTCTCTTACGGTGTATTGCTTTCCGCCCGATTCGAGCGTAATTGTAACGCCCGTAATCGAATCCGGCTTTTTCTCGGTCTTGGCGGTCAATATTTCGTCGCTTCCGTCGCAATCGAGGTCGATAACGGTTTTTCCGTCCGAATAAACGATTTTTTCGGGGAATATATCCGCGCTTTCATAGCTGCCGATAAGGAATCGGCGTTTCGGCTTTTTATCGGCGAGCGGCTTGTTCGCAACCAAGCGCAAGGGAAGCACTTCGTTTGTAAAGCATACGCTTATTCCGCTTAAAGCTTCGAATCGGTACCCGCGTTGATCGTAAAACGCGAGCTTTTCGCCCGATCTGACGGCGTTTGTATATATCGGTCGGTAGTACATCGAATCGATATGCATACCGTTGTATATAAATTCGTCGGGCGTGTGGAAGCCTTCGCTGTTCGTGCCGCCGATAAATATCGGGTCGGTATAATACTCGTCCTCGGTATCCCAAATAAATATGGGCGCGGCTTCTGTTTCTTTTGGCGGGGGCGTCTTTTCTTTATCGGCAAAAACGGTTTCGAGCATATCCTCAAGCGCGGGGGCGATAAGCGTAAACACGCCCTTGCCGTCTTGCGAGCAGATAAAGGTATAGCAGGGCTGGAAATATCCGTTGTAGGTGCGGTAGGAAATATAATAGCTGTGCCAGAACAGCGAATTATGCTCGAATACTACGCCCTCTTCGGATTGATAAAGCCCGCCGTTTTGCGCTTCTTTCCAAGCGTCGCTCGGCGCGATAACCTTTTTGCGTGTGTGAATAACGTCGTAATTGTTAAAATTGTAATAAAAGCTTGCTTCGTGCAGAATCGCCTTTTCGCCGTTGTTTGCGAGCGCCAGCTCGTCCTTGCCGAAGCGGAACTCAAGCGATGCCGATATGGGATAATAGCTTCCGCCGTCGAGGTCGGGATAGTCTTGGTCGAGGCAATAGCCGACCTGATAAAGAACGACGGTTGCTTTTTCTTTTTCGGTATCGAGGTATACGTTGGAGTAGGTTCCTGTAACGTAATAGGGGAAATAGGTATCGAAGAAGTTTTTTGCCGCGGTCTTGAAGTCCTCTTCGGTGGGAGTTTCGGTAAAGCGTTTTCCGCAAAGCTCCGAAATTTTCGGCGCAAGCTCGCGGTGAAGCCAGGTAAAGTAGGTGGCGTTTTCGTTGCAGTCGATCATAGGCCCGATTGCAGAATCCTCGTCGCTCTCGGCGGTGTTTATATCATAGCACATCAATCCGTTTCTTTCGAAATCCTCGGCGTTGCTTCCGCCCTGCTCCTCTGCCTCGGTTGTCAAAAAATCCTTTTCGTGCCAGCCCTGCGCCTTTGCGGTGTATCGGCAAAGCTCAAGTACCGCAAACGCTTCCTCAAAGCTGAATTTGCTTTTCATTCCGCCGATAGCGAGCAGATTTTCGGAATAGCTGTATTTTTCAAGGTCAACGTTGTTCAAAAGTCCGTTCACGTCGTATGCGTATTTGTTCATACGCGCGTCGTCTGCCTTGTAATCGGCAAAGCTCGGCTCGGCTTCCGACTGCTCGGGGTTGATGCTGCTTCCTTCAACCGTCGTTTCCTGCGCGCCGCTTTCCTGCAAGGAAATTTCTTCTGTCGCTTCGTTGCAGGCAGATAAAACAAACAGTAAAAACAAAGCTATGCAAACAAATCTTTTCATAATAATACCTCCTGCGTGTTTCCTACACCCATATAGACGAAAACGAAGGCGGTTTTGTCACATAAATTTGAAAATTTTTTGCATTTTTTAAAATTTATCCGCAAAAACCGAAAAGTGCGTCGATTGATATTTCAAAATAGCGGGCAATGCACGGCAGAAGGTCAATATCGGGTGAGTTTAAACCTCGTTCCCACTTGCTTACAGCCTGCGGTGTGACGTGTAACGCTCTTGCAAACGCGCGCTGTGTAATACCCCTGCTTTTACGCAGGCTTTTTATTTTTGCTCCGATGATATTAGCATTCATATTCATTCCTCCGCGGTGACTGTAATGCAAAATGCCTTTTAAAGCGCCGAAATGGTGCGAAAAGACTTATTTCGGGTGCGGATTGGTTTGCAATGGCGCCAAAAGTGTGCTATAATAAGCGCGAGGTGAGAAAAAATGAGAATTGCAGTTTGCGACGATAATTCGGAATTCGGCAAAGAGCTTTCGAAATATATAGAAAATCTGGTTATAACCTCCGGCTATTATGACGACAGCTTGAAGGTGGAATATATACAATCGTCGAAATCGCTTATTTCGTATCTTTCCGATTACGGTGTCGATATACTTTTTCTCGATATTGCAATGCCCGAAATCGACGGGTTCGATATCGCCGCATATATTAACGATAATAATTTGCAAACCTGCATAATATTTGTTTCTAGCTTCGAAAACAACGTCTTTTATTCGCTTCGTTATAAGCCGTTCCGATTTATCCGCAAGGATAAATACAAAGAGGAAATCGGCGAAGCGCTTATGTCGGCATATAAAGAGCTCACCGCAAAGAACCGATATATTATGATAACCCGCCACAGCGACGTTATCCCCGTGCGTATTTCGCGCATAATCTATGCCGAAAAGGAAAAACGCAGTAACTATATGGCGATTCGCACCGCCGACGATATTTACCGTTACCGCGGAACGCTTTCGGATTTCGAAGCGCTGGTAAGAGAAAGCGATTTTGTAAAGGCATCGCAAAACGCTTATATAAATATGGAGCAGATTATAAACATAAAGGATAACACCGTGTTTTTAAAGGGCGGGCACGAATATTATATATCTCCGAAATATAAAGCGGCGGTGCTGCAGAAATTTTTTAAATTTATGCGTGAGGAATGATTATGGCGCTTATAATGGAATTATTGGCAAACCTGTTCGATTCGGTTATCGGTGCTTATTTCGTTTTGCATCTGAACCGCGGGAGCGTAAAGCAAAACAAGCCGTTTTGGTTTGTTGCGGCGCTCTGCTTTGCCGTTTCGACAGCATTTTTGTTCGTGAGTGTATTTTCTCTTCTGCACACGCTTTTAATCACGGCGATTCTTTTGGTTTATGCCTTCTCGATAAAGGGCCATACCGCGTTTTCTGCGATACTTTCGGTGGTTATCTATGAGCTTACCCTTGCGTTTGCAAGCGTAATTACGGCGTTTTCGCTCAGCAATATATTCGGTATCGATATGACGGCGATCGGAGCCGGCTTTTCTTTGGCAAGGTGCCTGCTTTTAATTTCCAGCAAACTTATAATTACCGCCGTGCTTGTTCCGATAATGAAATACTATACACCCGAACAGCGCTTCAAGCCGATCGATCTCGTGCTTTATCTCGTTGCGCCGGTTATAACGATAATCGCAATTTCGACTTTCATTGCTTTAAGCATAAACGAAAATACAGTAAGCTATTATCCGCTGTTCATTATCTGTTCGGCGGGGCTTATTGCGACGAATATATTGAGCTTTGTGCTATTTACCAAGCAAACGAAGAACGAAAACCAAAAGCACGAAATGGAAATGCTGTTAAGACTGCGCGAAGCCGAGCTCAAACGGCATAACGATTCGCAAAAGCACTATGAATCGGTGCGTATTCTGCGCCACGATATAAAAGAGCAGATATTATACGTTAAACAGCTTGTCGAAAAGGGCGAGCTGAAGGCGGCGAAGGAGCATATCGCCAAGCTCGAAACGATTGTGAACGATACGAACGATATTATCAGCACGGGTAACGGCGTTATCGACAGTATTCTTTACTACAAAATGGCAATGAACCCCGATATCCGCTTTATTATAACCGGTACGCTCGGCGAGCTCGGTGCAATAGGCGACGTTGAGCTTGTTTCTCTGCTTACAAATATGCTCGATAATGCTATCGAAGCAACGGCAGAGCAAAACGAAAGAATTATCGAAGTAACCTTTTCGTTGATCGGCGGGTTCCAGAATATTTCCTGCAAAAATCCGATAATCGCTTCCGCGATAAAAGAAAACCCCGAATTTCTCACCACCAAGCCCGATAAAACGATTCACGGCTACGGCATTAAGAGTATGAAAAAGGCGGTCGAATCGGCAAACGGTATGATAGAATTCTATGAAGAAGAGGGCTATTTTATCTGCCACGCGGCGATACCGGTGGAAGTGAGTAACAGATAACATAAAAAGCTTCGGGTTACACCGAAGTTTTTTCTTTTATATTATTGTCGAAGTCAACTCAATAACGCCGATACGGTTAAAACACCCTGTTTTTACATTGCGAAACGTTGAAAATTGTAGGGACCGGCGTCCCCGACGGTCCGCAAGGATAACGATATAATTAATGTAACTTTTTGATTTTCGAAGTAACGAAATTGATGCTCGAATATTTTCGTTTTTGCCTTGAATTCAACTCTTACCGCGGATCTCGAGAATTTTGCATGACCGCAAATAAAAAAGGAGCTATTTAACGATAGCTCCCTTAGATTTATGCGATTATTTGAACGAAAATACCTGCAAGCGCGCCGATAATATAAAGAAGTGCGGTTATGCAAATATTCGATTTGATACCGCGGTTTACGCGGAACAAAACGAGCAAGCCGACACCTGCGCCCGTGCACAAGCCCGAAATAACCGAGCCAAGACTGATAGCGCCTTCGATATAAAGCTCGGCAAGTATTACCGAGGGCGCGCAGTTCGGGATAAGACCGATAAGCGCGGTGAGCAACGGCTGGAAAACGCTGTTCGTGAGCATTAATTCCTGCAATCTCGCTTCGCCGATAAGCTCGATAATATAGGTGAGCACAAAGCTCGCGGCGAACAGAAACGCAAAAACCGAAGCCGTGCGCTTCACTGTGCATTTGATTATTGCGCCCCAATCGGTATGCGAACAGCAATGCTCCTCGCCGATAAGCTCTTCGTCGTCACAGCTGTCGTCGTGGTGGTGGCAGTGGTTGCAATCGTCGTTTTGGGTTGCTTTTCTTCTTATAACAAGGTCGATCGCATATCCCGCAATGACCGCAACAACAAGCTTAATGCCCATAACGAGCAATATATCCAAAATCCGTTCGGGCTTGGTTAGCATAACCAACAGCGCTTCGTCGGACGTAGAAAGATATATTGCGATAAGGGTGCCGAGCGTGATAATCCGCTTTGCATAGAAGTTCGAGCCGATAACCGAAAAGCCGCACTGGGGAATAAGCCCCATCAAGCCGCCCGCGAGCGGACCCGCCTTGCCCGCCTTTTGTATCACCGACGAGCTTTTTTCTTCTAATTTGGCTTCGATATATTCAAGTATCAAAAACGCGACCGCAAGAAAGGGAAGCATTTTGAGCGTATCGAGCGACGCGTGCTTCAACGCGTGTAAAAGTTCCTGCATTGATTTAGTTTCCTTAATTTAATAAAAACATTATACATTAAGGATAAAATTTGTCAAGAATTTTTTGTGCTCTTGAATTATAGAGTCAAATATAGTATAATACACACGAAAGGATGTGAAGATATGGACGAAATCAAAAGACTTGGCGAGCTTATCGAAAAATCTGAAAGAATCGTGTTTTTCGGCGGGGCGGGGGTATCGACGGAAAGCGGAATCAAGGATTTCCGTTCGGAAGACGGTATTTACAATATGAAATTCGAATATCCGCCCGAATATATGCTCTCGCACGAATTTTTTGTTAAGCATCCCGATAAATTTTTCGATTTTTACCGCAATATGATGATTGCGAAGGACGTTCTGCCGAACCCCGCGCACTATGCGCTTGCCGAGCTCGAGCGCAGAGGAAAGCTTTCGGCGGTGATAACCCAGAATATCGACGGCTTGCATCAAAAGGCGGGAAGCAAAACCGTTTACGAGCTTCACGGAACGACGCTTAAAAATTACTGCTACCGTTGCGGAAAGGCGTACGACATCGATTTTATAAACGGCTATAACGGCGTGCCCTATTGCGAATGCGGCGGCATTGTAAAGCCCGACGTCGTGCTTTACGGCGAGCAGTTGAACGGCAAAACGCTCGAAAATGCGATAAAGGCTATCGCAGATGCCGACCTTTTAATCGTCGGCGGAACGTCGCTTACCGTTTACCCTGCGGCAGGGCTTATCGATTATTTCGAGGGCGAAGCGCTGGTGCTTATCAACCGCGACGCGACACCGTTTGACGACCGCGCCGATATTGTTATCCGCGAGCCAGTCGGCAAAACTCTCGGCAGTATAGTTTTGGGATAAAAAAAGAAGCCTTTCGCGAGGCTTCTTTTTGATTTAAATAATATTCGTTTCGCCGAGCTTGTTTTCGCCGCGGATAATGAGCTTGACCTCACCCTGCGGGTTTTTGCGGGTGTTGACCTCGCCGAGAAAACAGGTCATTTCGTTTTTAATAACCCAATCGGCAGGAACGTGGACGTTCGTTTCGCCCATACTGTTTTCGACGGTAAGCGTATAAACAACGTTTTCGACAGCGCAGTCCGAATTTTGATAATAAACGTTGGTTTCTCCGCAGGTGTTTTTGACGTAGCTTTTGGTCGTTCTGCTTGCGTCGATATAAATTACACTGTCCGAGAATTGCTTTTTATCGTAGCTTTCGGATTCGCCGAAGCCGTAGCTTTCGCTTCTGAAGCCCGATTTAGAATAGCTTTTGCGGCTTTTCTTCGGAATGATAACAGTCATTGCGATATTTGCGAGCAGGGCGGCAAGCAAAACGAGCCAGTTGTTTATGATGTTTTCTTCGGGCAATCCCGCAAGACTTGCGATTTCTGACTCAAAAATCATAAACAGAAAGGCAAGGGGGAAGAAGATTTTAAATCTTTGGCGTAAAGTATCACTGAAGAATATTTTTGAAACTATCCAAGATACAAGTATCAAGCCAAAAAGCAGCTTGTAGAGCGGGATTCCGAAAAAGCCCGCTTCACCGCCGATGCCGTAAAATATAAGAGCGGCGGCGGAAAGCAGTAACAGTAGTCCCCAGAATATCTTATGTACTGTGTTCTTCATTATTTTAACCTCGTTTCAACGATTTTTTCTTTGAAGGATTTGTAGTACGAGCGCGAAACGTATATTTTTTTGGGCGTATCGTGGAACCGCGCTTCACAGCTGCCTGTGTATTCGCGCTTTATCGAGCAGATAGCGGCGGTGTTTGCAATACATGATTTGGAAACGCGCATAAAGCTTTTCGGAAGAATTTCTTCCAATTCGTAAAGCTTTTTTTCGGTGTAGTACATTCTGTTTTTTGTGTGGGCGGCGGTTTTGTTTCCGACCGTTTCGAAAAACAAAATGCTTTTCGTTTCGATAAAATGGGTTTCTTCTCCGAGCGACAGCTCGAGCTCGCGCATATCGGTTGCAAGAATCGTTTGTATACGCAAAACCTCCTCGGTGGGCGCCTTGCAACGTATTATTATCTCTTCTTCTGCGTTTTCGTCGATCAAAAGTCGTATTTTAAACCCCATACGCGCCCTCCTTTCGATTATGATTATATACTAATTGCAAGGTTTTGTCAAAGTTTTCGTCGCAAGCGGTCGAAAAAATGCGGTCAAATGTAAATAATGCGTGACATCTGCAAAAAAGACTTGCCGAAAGCGCTTGCTTGTGATAGAATAAAATGAATGTAAATGCTCAGGAGGCAAATATGGAAAAAAGCGAAAGAATGTCGTTTGGCGAATGGTGTGAAAATTTATGGTACCACTACAAATGGCTTATTATATTCGGCGGTATGCTTATTGCCTTTCTTATTATAAGCATAGGTCAGATGTTATCTACAAAGGACCCCGACGTTAATATACTTCACGTAGGGCCTATGTATATTTCCTCGGGCGCTGCCGACCGTATCGAAAGCACTATGGCGCAGTTCACCGACGACGTGAACGGCGACGGCAAGGTGAAGGTCGATATTCTCGATATTACCGTGAACAAATTCGGCACCGATGAAAGCAACGCGATGAATTACGACGACCGCAACAAAGCGCTTCAGCGTTTTCAAACCGAAATCCGCGCGGGCGATGCCGTTATTTATGCAATCGATAAGGAATTTTTCGATATTTGTATCGAAGAAGGTCTGCTCACTCCCTTAAGCGAGGTTCTCGACGATGCGTATATCCCCGAAACCAACGTCGGCGGTTACGGCATATACGTCAGCGAGCTCGATGCGTTTGAGCTTGAAGGGCTTTCGAGCTTCCCGAAGACCGCAATACTCTGCTTGCGCCGTTCTCCCGATAAGGATCCGATCAAATACGGCAGAACGCAGGAGGTTTGGGAGGGCAACCGCGATGCTTTTGTGAAGCTTGTAAAATACGACGCCCCCGAAACAAGCGAAAGCAGTGAAGAAAGCAAGTAAATTTACTATTGCAAAACGAATATATTTGTGATATACTTATTCTAATCGTTAAATAATCCGGAGGATTTTTAAAAATGAGCAACAAAGTTATTGCCAAGCAGAAGAGAACGATAATTATAAGCGTTGTTCTCGCTGTTCTTCTTCTTGCAGGCTCCGTTTTCGTTCTTATCGACGGTATCAGTCATATGGACGACCCTTATACTCAGTTTGAAGATGCCGAATTCGCAAAGGCACTTGCTCAGGCAATGGGCAAGGAAAGCGTGCGCGATATTACTCAAGAGGAGCTCGATAAGGTAGAATCTCTTGTCTATTATTGGGCTGTCGGCAACGACACCGCAAACAACTACCAGACCTATGCATATCCTGTCGTTATGCTCGGTTACAAGGATATGGCAGATAGCATTATCGCCAATTCCGAAGAAGAACCCAAGGAAGATTCCTACGTAACGGTAGGCTACCCCATTACCGAAGTAGAAGACATCACCGTTTTCAAGAATCTCCGCGTTCTCCGTACCTTTGACCTTGCAGAAGTATCTTCTATGCAGGAAGGCTGCTACTACACCCAGCTTTACAGCATGTACGGCATGGGCACCGCTATTTCCTTCGAAAGCATCGTTGCTTCCGCAGCTCTTACCGATCTCAAAAAGCTCGATCAGCTTTCTTCGCTCACCAAGCTTGAACAGATCTCTCTCGAATACACCTCTGTAACCAATTTGAACGGTATCGAAAAGTTCGAAAACCTCACCAAGCTCGATATCGGTAACACCGTTGTCACCGAGCTCGACGCACTTTCGAAGGTTAACTCGCTTACCGACCTCACTATCGTTCAGATGGGCGAAAGAACAGTAGAGGAAGCAACCTCTTCCGAAACCTCTTCCGAAACTTCCGGCTCCGATGAAGAAGAGGAAGAAAAGCACACCCATGCAGGTATTACCGATATTTCGGCACTTGCATCGCTTACCAACCTCAAAACTCTTAACGTTGCAGGCAACGCTATTTCGGATATTTCCGCACTCAAGAACCTTACCAAGCTCGAAAACCTCACTATCAACAGCAACTGTGTAGAAAAGCTCGACGATCTTTCGAAGCTTACCGCACTCAAGGGTCTTGCTATTGCAGATAACCACATTACCGACATCAGCGGTATCGGCGGCTGCACCGCGCTCGAAAACGTATATGCTTACGATAACAAGATTACCGACATCAGCGCACTTGCAAACTGCACCAAGCTTACCAATATCAGCGTTTACAATAACGAAATCACCACTATCGGCGATTTGAGCAAGCTTACCGAGCTCGCTACCTTCGATGCATACGGTAACAAAATTACCGACATCAGCACTCTCGCAAGCTGCACCAAGCTCACCAGCATCAACGCTTACGATAACGCGATCACCACTATCGGCGATCTTTCGAAGCTCGATGAACTCACCACTATCTCTATTTACGATAACGAAATCACCGACATCAGCGGTCTTAACGGCTGTGCAAAGCTTACCACCATCAACGCTTACAACAATAAGCTCGAAGGCAAGCTCGATCTTTCCGGCTGTACCGAACTCACCACTCTTAACATCTATATAGATGAAGAAACCGAAGAGGACAAGAAGGAAGACGATAAGAAGGAAGAGGACAAGAAGGAAGAAACCTCTGAAAGCGGCGCAGGCACCGAAACCGAAGCGGAAGGCGATACCTCGGCAGAAGGCGACACCACTACCGAAGAAACTCCCACCGAACCCGCAAAGGTCGGTATCACCGAACTCGTTATCAAGGGTCTTAAGAAGCTCACCTCTGTCGATGCACACGGCAACGCGCTTACCGCAATTCCCGATCTTACCGGCTGTGCAAAGCTTACCACCCTTACCCTTAACGATAACCTTATCACCGACGTAAGCGGCGCAGCTGCAGATGCTGACTCGGATAAGGAAAAGGAACAGACCGTTCTTACAACCCTTAACCTTGCAAACAACAAGATTTCCGATATTTCCAAGCTCGAAAAGGTTACCACGCTTACCACCCTTAACCTGAGCGGCAACGAAATCAAGGATATCACCGCTATCGGCAAGCTTACCGGTCTTAAAACACTTAACCTCGACAGCAACAAGGAGCTCGCTTCGCTCGACGCTATCCTTAACAACTTCCCGACCACCAGCGGTCTTAGCCTTTCGGTTATCAACACCAAGATCGCAACCGATACCAAGGCTATCGAAGCACTTCAGAAGAAGTTCTCGACCATGAAGATTACCTATAAGGTAGATACCGAAAAGAAGTAATATTCAGCAATAAAAGGGCTGCTGCTTATCGGCAGCAGTCCTTACAATTTATAATCAACGGAGGAATTGATTATGCCCGATATGCTCGTCAAGCTCTATGAGCTTCCCGATACCACCGCACTTTACAAAAAATTAGAAGATCAAGGCATTAAAATAATGCGTCCTATGACCCCCAATAAAACCAAGGTCGTTGAATGGGTACGCGAACATTTCCACGATGGCTGGGCGGACGAAATCTCCGCGGCATTCACCAGACATCCCGTAAGCTGCTTTATCGCATACGACGTAAACGAAAAGAAGATGCTCGGCTTCGCAGGCTACGATTGCACCTATAAGGATTTCTTCGGTCCCACCGGTGTCGATATAACCCAGCGCGGCAAGGGTATCGGCGGCGCGCTCTTCCTTCGCTGTATGGAAGCAATGCGCGATGAAGGCTACGGCTACGCGATAATCGGTTCGGCAGGTCCTGTCGATTTCTACAACAAAATGTCGGGCGCGACTGTTATCGAAGGCAGTATCCCCGGAATTTATAAAGATTTATTTTAACCGTTAAGAAGGTATACCATGAAGAAAATCAGAGCAGGAATTATCGGCGCGACAGGTATGGTCGGCCAGAGATTCATTACACTTATTGAAAACCACCCCTATTTCGAGCTTTCCGCACTCGTAGCAAGCCCCTCTTCCGCGGGCAAGACCTACGGCGAAGCTGTTAAGGGCAGATGGATGATGAAAACCCCCATTTCCGACCGTGTTGCAAATATGGTCGTTCTTAATGCGGAGGATATCGAAAGCGTTAAGCCCCACGTGGATTTCGTTTTCTGCGCGGTAAATATGGCAAAGGACGCTACAAAGGCTTTGGAAGAAGCTTATGCAAAGGCGGAAATCCCCGTTGTTTCGAATAACTCGGCACACCGCGGCACTGCCGACGTTCCTATGCTTATCCCCGAAATCAACTTTGCTCACACCGCTGTTATCGAAGCGCAGAAGGCACGCTTGGGCACAAAGAAGGGCTTTATTTCTGTAAAACCCAACTGTTCGATCCAGAGCTACGTTCCCGCACTTGAACCGCTTCGCAAATACGGTATCAAGTCTGTAAACGTTACCACCTTCCAGGCTATCTCCGGCGCGGGCAAGAATTTCGAAACCTGGCCCGAAATGGTAGATAACGTTATCCCCTATATCGGCGGCGAAGAAGAAAAGAGCGAAAAAGAACCTCTTAAGGTTTGGGGTACCGTTGAAAACGGCGTTATCGTAAATGCGACCACCCCCGTTATTTCGGCACAGTGCATTCGCGTTCCCGCTTCCGACGGACACCTTGCGGCTGTTTCGGTAAGCTTCGAAAACAAGCCCTCTATCGAAGAAATCAAGGCTGATTGGGCTAACTACGTCGGCGAAGCACAAAGACTTGAGCTTCCCCATGCGCCCGAAAAGTTCCTCACCTATTTCGAAGAGGATAACCGTCCCCAGACCGGTCTTGACCGCGATCTTTACGGCGGTATGGGTATTTCGATCGGCAGACTTCGCGAAGATACCATTTTCGATTATAAGTTCGTTTGCCTTTCGCACAACACGCTTCGCGGTGCGGCAGGCGGCGCGGTATTGGGCGCAGAGCTTCTTTACCGTCAGGGTTATTTGTATTAAAAAATTTATGGCACTCTCGAAAGAGAGTGTCATTTTTTTCATATCGAAATATAATTGACATTTACAAGCCGCTGTGATAAAATGCACTTGTAGAGGTATGTAAAAATCATTTTTACGAGGGAATATATTATGGATTTTCTGTTTAAGCTCGGCAAATCGCGAAGACCGTTGCTTCTTGCCTTCGATTTTCTTTGCTATGCGCTTGTAAATATTGCCTTTTATATTATGACGGTCGTTTTTGATAACGCGCCTATATTCGTTGCAGAGGGCTATTTCAATAACGCTCTGCTTTTGGCACTGTTTTTGTTCGGGTTCAGAATTGCGTTCAGGGTGTATTCGAACGTTTGGCGCTATACCAGCACGAAAGCGTATTTTAATTTGGTTATGGCGGATTTCTGCGGCGGTGTCTGCGCGGCGTTTGTTTCGTGGCTGGTGTCGATGTATGCAGGTATATGGCACTTCGCGGCGGTTGCGGCGCTTTCCGCGTTGCTCGCAATAATGTCCAGACTTTCCTACCGATTGCTTTATAAATATCTTAACAATGCGGGCTTTGCCGAGGAACAAAAAATCAAGATCGCAATAGTCGGCGCGGGACAGCTCGGCGCTTCGCTTGCAAGCGATCTGATCAACAACAAAAATTCGCAGTATGCACCGCAGTTCTTTATCGATAAGGATAAAAGCAAGGTCGGCTCGCGCGTTTACGGCTTGAGCGTGCTTTATGAAAACGCCGCCGTGCTCGAACGCATCGAGCACGATGAAATCGCCGAGGTGTTTATTGCGCTTACCGATCTCGATAGCGAAACGGCAAGCCGTCTGTATGATTTTTACAGCATTGCAAACTGCAAAATAAAGGTGTGCGACCTTTCGGTGCACGAAACGGGTAAAAACGGTACCGCAAAGCCTACCGTGCGCGAGGTGCGTATCGAAGACCTTTTGTTCCGCGAACCCGTGAACGTTGCCGAAAATAACAACCTCGGCTATTATAACGGAAAAACCGTGCTTGTAACGGGCGGCGGCGGTTCGATCGGCAGTGAAATTTGCCGTCAGCTCGCAAGGCTTTCGCTGAAAAAGCTTATTATTTTCGATATTTACGAAAACAACGCATACGAAATACAGCAGGAGC
>JAZTXJ010000108.1:0-12370 GCA_045636285.1 Eubacteriales bacterium | reverse complement strand
GTGCCTTCTTCGTTGTTTTTGTCGAAGTCGTTGTTAACCTTGGTGAAGTTCGACCAACCGCTGGGAAGAACGTCTTCGCCGAAGCATACTACTGCGTTGTTGTCTCCTTCATCAAGATCGTTGGTGAGGAGGAGCTTTTCGGAATCGTAGTAGAAGTCGAACTTAACTACGTGTACGCCGATTTCAGAGGTGATGTTCTTAACGGTAACGGTAACGGTGATTTCGTCGCCAGCCTTGTAGGTTTCGGGAGCGTCGATAACGAAGTCGAGCTTAGCGTCTGCGTTTGCTTCGCCTACGAATTCCTTGAGAGCGGGTTCGATATCTTCCTTGGGTTCTTCGGTATCGGTGTTGCCGCCTTCTTCAGGTTCGTAAGGAGTATAGGTAGCGGTGCAAACATATGCATCGTCGTACCAGTTTACGTCGGGAGTGGTGGTGGGAACTTCGGGGTTAAGGGGATCGATGCCGTCGAATACGAACTGCATGCCTACTTCCCAAGTCTGAGCGTCTGCGATAGCAGCGTTGCAGTTGGGAGAGGTGAAGTCGGTATCGCCGAGGCCGAGTGCGGGATAGTCGTTACCGGTATTGGTAGCCCAAACGAAGCCACCTTCGGGAATTTCCTGAGCAACGCCGTCGCCTGCTGCGAGACCGTTGGAGATAGCAACGATTTCGAATGCGCCTTCAGCGTCTGCTACGGGAGCGAATGCGATGTGGAGCCACCAAGCTGCGCCGGAGTATGCTTCGGTGAAGATAACGCCGGAGCCTTCAGCGGTGTTGTCGTTAACGTGAGTTACCCAGAAAGGCTTAGGCTGTGCCTTGGGCTTATCCTGAACGGTGATGGTACCGTTTTCCTGAGTGCCTGCAGCAACGTCGATGCCTGCGAGGGTAACCTTAGCGCCGATAGTTCTGGTAAGACCCCAGATAGCAGCTCTGTCCTGCCAGTTGGGGAACTTGAGAGCGCCGGTTTCGTCTTTTTCGGGTCTTGTGCCGGAGTCGTTAGCTGCGAGAACGATGTCGCCTTCAGCGTAGTTCACCAAGCCCTGTGCGATAGCTTCCGAAGAGGAAATGCCGGTAAACTTATATGCTGCAACTACTTCGTAAACGTTTTCTTCTTCGGTAGCGGAAAGAACAACCTGAGAGGTCCACTTACCGGTCTTGAGGTAGCCTTCTTCGGTGGTGAAGAGTGCGGTGGAAGGACCGCTGAACTCGTTCATGCAATCGAGAGTGAAGGTGTAGCCCCATGCGTGAGAAGGATCAACGTTGTTGTCGCCTTCGGTAAGTTCATATTCGCCTTCGAACCAGTAGAAATCGGGATCTCTCTTGTTTTCGGGCTTGGGTTCGCTTGCGCCTGCTTCGCTGCCGTAAACTTCGATTTCGTTAGTGAAAGCGAAGGTGCCTGCGAGAGTGAACTCTACCTTGATGTAACGAGCGGTGCAATCGGCAGAAATTTCGGTCCAGATGCCTTCGCCATCGGGAAGATCGAATGCGAAGGTGCCGATTTCTTCGAAGGTTTCGTTGTCTTCGGAGCCGTATGCTTTGATTCCGCCGGGAGCTGCGATGCCCCAGTCGGTTTTGGAGATGATGCCAACCTTAACGCTTTCGATATCGTAAAGCGCTTCGAGGTCGATGATTACGAAACCGACCTTATCGGGAGCGTTGATAACGCTTTCGTCGGTGCCGTTGCAGTAAAAGCCGAACCAGTTAACGTTGTTGTCGCCGCTAAGGTTCATTACTGCTTCGCCGTCGGTGAGGTCGCCGTAGTAGCCGGCACGTTCACCGCAACCGGAGATAACGTATTCTTTGCCGAGAGCTACGTTTTCTGCTTCTGCAACTACGGTAACCGCAAATACAGACGCGAGCATAACTACGGAAAGAAGAACTGCTAAGAATTTCTTCATTTTGAGATTCCTTTCTTGTTTTGTTTTAGGGTATAATGCCCCATAGTTTAATTTGGATTATATCACAAATTCATAGCACTGTCAACAGCCAAGCAACAAAAAATTGCCCAAAAAAGAGTGGCAAAACTCTTCTGTGGACAATTTTTATATTTTTAAAGCGTGATATGGTCGATTATGTAATTAAGGTACTTTTTGTACGCCTGCTTATCTGCCACGATGCGCTTCATTTCATAGAGCTTGTTGGGCGGGATAGCATCCTCTTCTTCGGGCTTGAGCTTGCCCTTCATAAGCTTATCGACGGTGAGTGCATCGAAAATATCCATTGCGACGATATTGTTGCCGCGCAGGCACATTACCTGCTTCATCTGACCTGCGATAAGGTTTTCGACAGCCGCACAGCCCATTTGGGTAGCGAGTACTCTGTCGCGCAGGGTGGGTGCGCCGCCGCGCTGAATGTGTGCAAGTCTTGCAAAGCGGGTTTCGATACCCGAACGCTTTTCGATCATCGCGCTGAGCTCTTCGCCGTAATCCTTACCCATACCTTCGCTGGTGATGATAATGAAATTACGCTTGCCGCCCTGACGCGCTTCGACCATTTTTTCGATAACGTGATCGAAATCGGTGGGAATTTCCTTTATAACTGCGGTCACCGCGCCGAGTGCGATAGAGGTTTGGAGCGCAATATCGCCCGCATCTCTGCCCATAACCTCGACAACGGTACAGCGGGAATGGCTTTCGCTCGTATCGCGGAGCTTATCGACAAGCTGAACGACGGTGTACATCGCGGTATCGAAGCCGATAGTTGCTTCGGTCGATGCGATGTCGTTATCGATCGTGCCGGGGATACCGATACAGGGAACACCCGCGTGGGTAAGATCGACTGCGCCGCGGAAGGTGCCGTCACCGCCGATTGTAACGATACCCTCGATACCGTTTCTTTCGCAGGTGGCAACCGCCTTTGCGATACCCTCCTGAGTGCGAAATTCGGTGCTTCTTGCGGAATAGAGCATCGTGCCGCCGCGGTTTATGATAAACGAAACGTCGCGCTCGTGAAGCTGCTTAATATCGCCTTCGATAAGTCCCTGATAGCCGTTATAGATACCCATAACCTCTATTCCCTTATAAAGCGCAAGACGGGTTACCGCACGGATTGCCGCGTCCATACCCGGCGCACCGCCGCCGCTGGTAAGCACGCCGATTCTTTTTATCTGTTTCATCGAATTCGCCTCCGAATGATTACAATATTCATTATAAAGAATACCACAAAAAACAAATAATGTCAATCTGTTCTATATAAAAAACAGCGCGAATAAAATGTAACAAAACAAACAGGAGGACATATTTATGACCGATATGGGAATATACGGCGATATCGCCAACCGAACCCGCGGCGATATTTATATCGGCGTGGTCGGGCCCGTGAGAACAGGCAAATCGACTCTGATAAAACGCTTTACCGAAAATCTTATACTCCCCAACATTGCGCTCGACGCCGAAAGAGAGCGCGCAAAGGACGAAATGCCGCAATCGGCTTCGGGCAGAACGGTTATGACGACCGAGCCGAAGTTCATACCCGAAACGGCGGCGAGCATTCCGCTCGGAGACGGCGAAACCTGCCGTGTGAAGCTGATCGACTGCGTGGGGTATATCGTACCCGGTGCAATGGGGCTGATCGAGGACGGACAGCCGCGAATGGTAATGACACCGTGGTCGGAATCCCCTCTCCCCTTCGAAAAGGCGGCGGAAACCGGCACGCGCAGGGTTATCGAGGAGCATTCGACTGTCGGGATCGCGGTTACGACCGACGGAAGCATCGGCGAGCTCCCGCGTGAATCTTATATCGAAGCCGAAAGGCGCGTCGTTTCGGAGCTGAAGGCGCTGAACAAGCCGTTTGTTGTGGTGCTTAACTGTGCTCGCCCGAATTCGCAATCGGCGCAGGCGCTCGCAAGCGAGCTGGAGCAGGAATACGACGTTCCCGTTCTGCCGCTTAACTGTATCGAGCTCGGCGAAAGCGAAATAAAGGATATTCTTCGCGGCTTGCTTTACGAATTCCCCGTGCGTGAGGTTCGTTTTTCGCTCCCCTCCTGGACAGAGCTTCTGGAAAACGGCGACGAGCTGAAGGAGAGATTGCTTGAAAGCATTCATTCCGCGGTGAACGGGATAAGACGCGTCGGCGAAATACGCGGTGCGGCGGAAGGCTTTTCGGAATCCCCCGATATGCAGGCGCGGCTCGAAAAGCTCGATCTCGGCAACGGCTGTGCGAGCATTGCGATAGCCATTCCCGAAAGCGTTTTCTTTTCGATTCTCGGTGAAAAAAGCGGGTTCGAGATAGAAAACGAGCGTTCGCTTCTTGCGATTATGACAGAGCTTGCCGAAACGAAAAAGAAATACGACAAGGTGGCAAGCGCGATCGACGACGTTATGAACGACGGCTACGGTATCGTTATGCCCTCGATAGACGACCTTACGCTTGAAGAGCCCGAAATCGTAAAGCAACCGGGCGGATACGGCGTGAAGCTGAAGGCGAGCGCGCCCTCGATACACATGATGAAGGCGGATATTGAAACCGAGGTCAACCCCATTGTCGGCACGGAAAGCCAATCCGAAGAGCTTGTGAGCTTTCTTTTGAAGGAATTCGAGGAAGACCCGAAGAGCATTTGGGAATCGAATATGTTCGGGAAATCGCTCCACGAGCTTGTGAGCGAAAACCTTAACAGCAAGCTCGCCCACATGCCCGACGAGGCGCGCGCGAAGATTGCGGGAACGATACAGCGTATTATAAATGAAGGCAGCGGCGGTCTGATATGCATACTGCTTTAGCTTCGGCGGTGATAAGCTTTTCGGAGCTCCGCAGTAAAGAGGTTATCAACGTTCGCGACGGCAGTCTGCTCGGGTGTATAACCGATATTGAATTCAACGCCTTTACGGGAGAGATATGCGCGATAATTCTCCCCGGCAACGGAATTCTCGCCTCGCTTTCGCCGAAAAACCGTATTACAGTTCCGTGGTGCAGGATAGAGCGTATCGGCAAGGATACGATTCTGGTCGGCATCGACGGCGAGGGAAAATAAGAAAGCACCGCTAAAAAGTATTACGAGAGGGACTTTTGAAAAAGTCCCTCTCGTGCTCTCCGCAAAACTTTTTGTGCAGATATATAATAAATCACAATTTTTACTGCTCTTCAATATCCTTGCGAATTCGTTCAATCTCGTACATATTCTCGCGTTTCCATCGCTCCTCGTCCTCGCGCGCTTTTTGAGGGGGATAATATTCAATAACTCCCATAGTACGACGATCTCCTCGTCGTTCCCGCGCAATTTTCTTTGCTTCCGATATATCGGAGGCGAGCCGCATTTCGATTGCGTCTATAACAATGCGCACAGCGGACGAGCTCTTCAATTCATCTTCCAAGGGAATTTCGTTGTACTTCGGCAAAAACTCTGCTAAACAAGCCGCGGATTCTTCGGCTTTCTTTTTCATCTCGGGCAGTTCGGCTTCGTGTATTGCAAGGCTTTCCTCGAGCTCGCGCGTTTTTCTTGTCCAACGCGTGAGGATATTTTCTTTTCGCTTTGCAAGCTTTTTTTGTTCCGAATTTATTGTGCTTACCAAAATCCTCACGCCCCATGCATCAGTTTCCGCAGTTCTCTTTAAACTTTCGTATTCTTCAAGAACAGGCAGGTATTTCTGCATTTCTTCAATTTGCTTTTTTACAGCCTCGTCCATAAATCACGTCCTATTGTTCTTCAATATCTTTGCGGATTCGTTCGAGCTCGTCCGCCGCACGTTCTGCCTGCTCGGCACGCTTCTTTGCGGCATCGAGCATAGCTTGGTCACGCCAGAACTGTTCGCGGTCGCGCGCCCATTGTTCCTCGCGCGCTTTTTGTTCTTTCAACGCATTCAGCCAAGCCTCGTTCTCGATTCTCGCTCTTTCCCTTTCGCCCGCATCGAACAAAGCAAGCGCTTCCTTCATACTGTCCGCGCGTCCCGTTTCGAGAACGTATATAAAAAATTCAACCGCACGCTTACTTTTATCACTGCCGTGTATAACCGTCGCAGAACGTATCCGCGCTCTGCATGAATCAACTTTGGATTCCATTTCTTTTATCCGAGCTTCTCGCCTCTTTATTTCGGGAGCGATCTTCTTGAAATGCGCGGTTTTTATTCTATAAACCTGCGTTTCGTATTCATCCCAGGCTTCTTTTCGGTATTTTTCCATTTCAGCCTTGTGTTCCTCTTTGCTTTGCTTTGAATGCTTCGTTTTCCAAACAACAGAAGCAACGTAGACCGCAACAATCAAAATACACAACGGCAAGCTTTCGCTCAGCACACCCCAAAAAGTATTTATGTAAATCAACGGTATTCCCGACGCTACGGCAGTGCCAACATGGTGCCCTTTATTTTCGAAGCAATGCACGGTAAATGCCACCATAAAAACAGCAGTAAAAACAATTCCGACAGTTACCATTCCGCCATCGTCAGCCCCCGTGCCGACGTTTTGATATATCGCAATCGCAGACAAGAGCAAACCCAAAAGTGCAAACGCTAATTTCAAGCCGATAGACTTTATCGCAGCTTTTTTCTTAAGTTCTTTTTCATATTTATCAAACTCCTCTTGCGAGGGGCAATCGGGCGTTTCTAATATGTAATCGCTTTTTATTTCTTGAAGCGCATCCGATTCTTTCTTTATTTCTTCGCGGCAACGTTCTTCTTCCTCATAGGCAGCCTTCATTTCGCGTAGTTCCGTAAGTGCTTTCGCTTTTTCTGACATTTTTCTTCTCCTTTTCGGTTTATCTTAAAACAATTATACACCACATCTGGTGTGTTGTCAATACATCAGTTTTGATGTGTGATATGATTACTCAGAGGTGATAAATATGGCAAAAACGCATGTAGAGCGGCTTCGCGAGCTGCGCGAGGATAACGACCTTATGCAAAAGGATATTGCGGCAGTTTTGAACACAACACAGCAGGTGTATTCCCGATACGAAAACGGCGAAAACGAAATACCCATCCGCCACGTTATAACGCTTGCTCGGTTTTACGGCGTTTCTTCGGACTACATTCTCGGCTTGAGCGATAAAAAACAATAAGCTTTCCGCATTGTGATTACGGAAAGCTTTTTTGTTTGTCTTTTAACTCACTTCAAATTTTCCTTTAACAGACCCGCATACGCCTGCGCGAAGAGAAGAATCGCGTTTTCCGCTTCTTCGACCGTATTCCCGCAGGAGCCGACCTCCAAAAGCAGACTGCCCCTTGTGAGCGCCTGATTGAACGCGGCGGAGCGCAGATTTATCGGGCGGGCAAGTGTCGGGTAGAGGTCGTTCATCTTTTGCTGTAAATGGGTCGCGAGGGTAAGGTTATCGCGCCAGAACGGGTGGTCGGAGCCGCCCTCGTTCGTACCGACGACAAGCATAAGCTGTGCACACTGCTTTCCGTTGAGCGTTGTAAGCGGCTTCACGTTTCGGTCGTTCGAATCGAACACGCTGTCGCGGTGAAGGTCGATAACGAATTCGATGGTCGGGTACTTTTCGAGCATTTTCTTAATGCCCTCACGCGAATATGAATAGGATTTATTGAAATCGGTAAGGTCGTACATCGTTTTATCGTGCACCGTGCTTATTCCGAGCGAATTGAGCTTTTCGCACAAAAGAGCACCGATATGTACCACGCCGCGCGCTTCGTCGGTTGAACGGAAGGTTTCGTCGGGCGAGTAAAAATCACAGCCGTTTTGCAGATAGCTTTCGCTTCCATGGGTATGGATTATGAGCACGAGCGGCGAATCGGTGATAGTGCTTTCGATCGGGAACGGCTTTTTCGAATATTCGTCAAGCTCGGCTTTGAATTTGGTTCGGTTTATAATATTCAGCGCAGGGGGTTCATCGACGGTATACCAAGCAAGGTTGCTGGGGGTGACGGGCAGGTCGTCAACGCCTGCTTCGGGGGTGGGAATCGGTGTTTCGGGCTCGAATTCTCCCTCGAAATCGGGCTCTGATGATTCCTGCATTTCTTCGTACCCGCCCGCGCCGAGCATATATTGCGGGATTCCGTTACCCATTGCCGAGCTTCCGTAAAATATCGGCTTCGTGCTGTTTGCGCTCACACGCGGGATCGCGCGGACGATATAGGGCACGGCGGCAAACACCGAAACGAGCAAAACGGCGGAAAGCAAAAGACAGCCCCATTTCGTGATAGCTTGTCTTTGCGCTGTGGTTAATCTTCTTTTCATTTAAAATCACATCCTCAAAGCATTATATGCGACGGATGCGAGATTTATGACGGTAACGTAATTTTTATTTTGACTTCGTGCGCGGATACGGTTCGGAAACGTCGGTTACGCCAAGCAGATAATCTACACTCGTATCGTAAAAAAATGCCAGTTTTATTAAAACGTCGGTAGGAATATCCCGCTTTCCTATTTCATAATGAGAATAACAAACTTGAGTACAGCTCAAATAATCCGCAATATCCTTTTGATACAAATCCCTGTCTTCTCTAAGATCGCGTAATCTTTTATGCATTTCGCTCCTCCAAAATAGATTTCGAGGCTAGTATACGCAAAACAAAATGTTATATTGACAAATAAAACATTTTGTTTTATAATAATAAAAAGAAACGGTCGTTTTGACCAAAAGGAGGTATAATATGCAAGCAAAAGAAGCTTTGCTTAAAAAACGCTCGCAAATCGAAAAATTCTCGAAACTGATAGGATCCTACTTCGGATTCGTTCTTGCAATTCGTTCGGACGGTACGGTTATTTCGTACGGACGCAACCTCGACGGCAGATGTGATGTTGACTATTGGTACGGCGTCGAAGAGGTTTCCGGCGCGGTATACCATTCCACCGCACGCAGGTTTGACGGAAGCATTGACACAACCTACTTTATGCCCGAAAACGATGATGCGGAAAGATTTGACAACTACGGTCAATTCGATATCGAGGATTTTCCAAAGTCCTGCAAAAAAGTCGCCGCAACTATGCAGTACACTTTCGTCCTTACAAATTCAGGTCGTGTAATGGCGACTCGTTACAAATCTCCTCACAATATGCCGGACCCGGACAACACCTACAGCAAGGCCACCTACTGGTACGGAATCAAGGATATAGTAACCGGTTCGAGTATGAACACGATCATAGGTCTCAAAGAAGACGGTACCGTTGTCGCGGCGGGCAGCAATTACTACGGAATGTGCAACGTGCAAGGATGGAGCAACGTAGAGAAAATATATGCGAACGAGTCGACCGCTATAGGCATCAGAAATGACGGCACCGTGCTTGCAAGCAAATACATTGTTCCGTCCGGCAGGTACACTCCCGACGATATAAAACACTATTACGGTCAATGCGAGGTTTCGGACTGGAGAGATATAGTGGACATAGCACAGGGCACCAGACACACGGTAGGCTTGCGCTCCGACGGAACGGTTGTCGCAACAAAATATCGCAGCTTTCCCAACGGTACCTACCACGGTCATTGCGAGGTTGCCGATTGGCAGGATATAGTTGCAATATCCGCATCGGATAATCTTACCGTAGGATTGCGATATGACGGTACGGTTGTAGCCGTCGGCGACAACAGCAACGGTCAATGCGACGTGTCCGAATGGAACGACATAGTCGCGATACATGCAACCGCCAACGCGACGTACGCAATCAGATCCGACGGCACGATGCTTTCGACCGATTCGAATTTCATTCCGAACGGTCTTAAGTCGGACGGAACGCCAATAACGGGAAATGAAGACGAGGACTACAAGCTGTTCGGCGACATAAGCACCTTTGATGCAGAACGCGAGGAAGCAAAACGCAAATTAGCTTCCGGCGAAGCTCAAAAGGAACGCAAAGAGGCAACGGATAAGCATATAGCTTCACTGCATATCGAGAACCCAAGCACGTGTGACAGCTCATCTCGGACAGAAAGCGAAGGCAAGCGCAGCATACCTATGATAGTAGCCGGCGTTGCGTCGATAATAATTTCCGAGGTTATATACAACTTTGTACACAACATTGTATGGCCGCTGTTATTGCTGGGTGTCGGCATATTTCTGATCGCAATCGGTTCAAAAAAGAAAAAACGTTAAAAAACAAAGCATTACATTGAAGGGAGGAACAGCTATGGCAACTTGTGCATCCTGCGAATTCTTCGGCAAAAAAGAAAGCGTGGAATGGTGCTATCACAAATATAAGAATTGGAGCACCAGTGCGTACAATACAGCTTGCGAATATTACAAAAGCAAATGGTGATAGTAAAAGAGGTGCTCGGTGATTATTCCGAGCGCCTCAATTTTGTCAAGGAGCAACTATGAATTATTCAAACGGAAAACACTTACTGAATTTGGAAGAATACGAACAAGCCTTCGAGCTTTTTGAAACAGGTGCGCAAGCAGGCGATCCGAAATGCATTTACGGAATGATAGCAACACTGGCTTCCGCAAATATGGACTTTTCAAAGCATTTGCACGAGTTTGCGTGCGTATTACCCGAATTGCTTCGCATAGCAAACGAGAAAAAAGACAAAGACATATGCTTCATCGTCGGAAGATGCCACGAAGTAGGCCTATGCACCGCCGTAAATATCGAAAAAGCCGTCGAATATTATACCGCAGCCGCAGACTTAGGAAACGAGGATGCAGTGTTTAACCTCGGTTGCATTTTCTTACAGCAAACAAACGACATCGAAACAGCAACGACGCGTTACTTTCTCCCCTCTGCCGATTTAGGCAGCACAAATGCCCAGCTTGCAGTAGCGCATTATTATGACAAAAACGGAAACCGCGAAAATGCATTGCTTTGGTACAGCCGCGCCGCAAAAGACGGTTCTGTGCGCACAAAAGAAATTCTTGAAAATTTTCTGGCAAACCGCACAAAGTAAAGGTTTGCAAAAAGAGCATCAGCGGCATCACAAAACAAATTCCGAGTTTTCTTCGAAGGTCATTCCGTGCAGAGCCATATTAAGCGAAGCGGCGAGAAGGTCGGAAAGTCTTTCGGCGATCGTATCGTTCTCCTTCGGGGTGACGAACATTTCCCTGCCCGCGCCCGCAAGAACGCGGGTCACAAGCTCGGAAAAGGCATTATCCTGCTTTCCGCTATGCTCCTCCAAAATATCCACCGCGAGCGTCGCCGCATCGACAACCGTGGGCACGCCGATCGAAACGGTCGGTGCTCCGAGAAGCTCTTTATTTATCGCAAGACGCTTATTCGAAACGCCCGAGCCGGGAGCGATGCCGCCGTTTGAAAGCTGAACGGTGGTTGCAAGCCGTTCGAGCCTGCGCGAAGCGAGCGAATCGATAACGATAACGCAATCGGGCTTAACTATGTCGCAAACGCTTTTTATTATTTCCGCCGATTCGATCCCCGTCTGCCCGAGCACCCCCGCCGCGATTGCCGAAACGCTTCCGAACCCCGCGCCCGAAAAGAGCGAGGGGTCGAGCTTTTCGATATGTCTTGTCACGAGAAGCTTTTTCACAACGCGCGGTCCGAGCGAATCGGGTGTGATATTTTCGTTCCCAAGCCCCGCGACAAGCACGCTTCCCTTTTGCTTTGGCAACAGAGCTTTTATTTCTTCGGAAATAAGGGTTGCGGTTTTTATGAACGAGGGCTTATCGCTCTGCCATATTTTCCCGATGTCGAGCGTTATATAAATTCCGTCGGGCGTGGCGGTGCCGTTTGTGTTTTTGTTGTTTTCGACGGTAGCGGTCGTTACGGTTATTCCGTTTTTATTTTCCTCTTTTACAGCTATTCCGCTGTCGTTTCCCTGCAGTTCGTGGCGTTCAAGGGCTAGGTCTGTTCGCTTTTCAAACATTATTTTCACCGTAAAAAGTTGTTTTTTTATTCATTTTTCCCCAAAACGAAATTTTTATAATTTTTTTGTAATTACCTATTGCAAAAACAAAAAAAGTGTGGTATTATGATTCGGTACCAAAATTCAAATGGGAGGTGCAGAGTGCATGCCTAACATTAAATCTGCTAAAAAGCGTGTAAAGGTAACCAAAGTTAACACGCTTCAGAACAAGATGTTCAAGTCTGCTATGAAGACTCCTGTAAAGAAGTACAAGGCTGCAGTTGCTGAAGGCAACAAGGAGCTCGCTGAAAAGACTTATCTCGAAGCTGTCGGCATGGTTGACAGAGCTGTTGCTAAGGGCATTATCCACAAGAACAATGCCGCTCGCAAGAAGAGCCAGTACACCAAACTCCTCAACGGTATTGCCTAAGTAATAGTTTAAGGCGGTAACTTCTCCGCCTTAAACAACTACGCGGGTGTAGTTCAATGGTAGAATCCCAGCCTTCCAAGCTGGTCGCGCGGGTCCGATTCCCGTCACCCGCTCCACAATTTAATTAATCTTTGATTGCCGTTGGGGCGTTCAATGTGCCTTTAGCTCAGCTGGATAGAGCAACTGCCTTCTAAGCAGTAGGTCGGGGGTTCGAGTCCCTCAAGGCACGCCATTATGGTGGCTGTAGCTCAGCTGGTTAGAGTACC
>JAZTXJ010000107.1:0-10120 GCA_045636285.1 Eubacteriales bacterium | reverse complement strand
CGCCGTTTTCCTCGTAGGTGCAGACCAAGAGGAAGTCCATATTGGCGGCTATACCGAAGCATCGGTTCCCACCGAATTCACATTCAAGCTGACTTCCGAGGTAGGTTGCATTATCGTCAAGGAATTTGACCTTTTGTCCGTTTGGCAGCGTATATTCCAGATTGATAAAGCTCCCCGACAGCACGTTAAGGCTTTCGACCTTTGGAAGTCCCTCAATATGAAGCAGGGTGTTGAATTCGGAGATGATCTGCGCCTTGAATTCCTCAAACTTTTCTTTGCCGCCGAGGTTAATATACTGCTTCCAAAAATCCATGGTGAAATCGCCGTCGGCATAGCACCATCCGCAGTAATGTTCGTTGAACGTGCCGTCTTTTTCGCGGCTGATATCGGTGTCTTTTAGAGGCATACCGCAGCATTCACAGACGAGCTCGCGGGGACAGCCGAGAAGCGTGTTGATGGAAACGTCAAAGAGCCCCGAGAGAAGCTTGAGCGTTTCGGTGTTGGGTATCGTCTCGCCATTCTCCCAACGAGAAACTGCCTGACGGGTGACGAATACCTTTTCGGCAAGCTCGTCCTGAGAGAGCCCGTGCTTTGTTCTGAGTTCAAGGATAATATCTTTCGTTTCCATAGTGCTACCGCCTTTGTTTTCTGTAATTCTATTATAGCGTATTTAAGTGCGAATTACAAGCAACGCGTTGTTGCTAATGTGCAGAAAAGCCGATGAGGTTTCTTTCGATTCCTCATCGGCTTGTTTTTACATTTTGTTATTTTATATCGGAGATTTCGAGAATCTGCTCATCAATTTCAACTTGCAAAACCTTTGTATAAAGAATGTGATACACCCCTAATTTTAGCGCTTCTGTAACTCTATACAACCATTTATAATCCATTTTTTTCATATACAAAAGTTTTCTTTTTTGCGTAACTCTAAATTCATCATTAGGCAAATAATAACCTTCATGTACATAATGATTTCTTAAACTGTTTAGTTCATTTTTTAGATTATTGGGATTTAATATGTCTTGTGAATCAAACATTTGAAGATAATCGTCCACAAAACGACTTATTCTATCAAAATTGCTTGGGTTGCTACCAGTCTCTTTCTTTAAAAAGTCTCCCATAAACAAATCAATATATCTAAAGTAATAAGTAAACTGATCCTCTAACGAAGTCGGTTTCTTAAACTCAAGAGGCAAAAACTTGTTTTTGTTTTCCGATATCCTGTAGTTTATATCTTTGTACATCTTCTCCATAAAATCAAATATCTCCATTTTAACCACTGGATAAACCATTGGCTTGTAATATTTTTCTTTTCCGAGAAGTTCATGAGTCAGTGTGAATTGTTTGCCATTATCCATTTTCACAAATGTTTTAAAAGAGCGCAGACCTTTAGGTGCATATGCATTGATGAACACATCAAACTCATTTATGTATTTTAAAATATCTTCTAATACAATTGGGTTTACAAAGAACAACTGAATATAGTTTTCGGTTTCTATGTGGAGTTCTTGTTTATATTTGCTATGTTTGTATGAAAAAGCACCACCAAACTCTATGCGATCAACATTGTTGTGCTGTATATTAATAACCCTAACGCTACTTTTAGTGTCGAGTGTGCTTTCTATTTTGTTATCGTTATGCTTAACCGTAAGGCACGGATTGTTAAAAAATTTTATAAAAAGGGGATGATAAAATGTTATTGATTTGATTTTATCGTCACTTTTAAAACTCTCAATATTATCGTATTTCGAAGTGGATAGATAAAAGTCGGTTTGAAAAGTCTCGTACTGTGTCAAACCATATGTTACGCCGCAATGACGAAAAACAGGAGAGTAAACAAACTGCTTGTTCCTATAGTCGTGGATAATCATTTTTTTATGTGTAATAAAAGAACCCATATCTTCATCTTCTAACCCAGAAGAATAATTGTAGATTTCTAGATCGATTTTTCCGTTTTCAATAGCATATTCACCATCATATTCTTTATCATCAATAAACACGACACAACTACTCATTACTTGTTTGTCCTTTTTAAACGTTTTTATTCTCCTTCGTAAGCCGATATTGATATTCGGCTATCGCTGGCCATTACATTGGCCTTGTTCGCCAACAGTAACAAGAAAAAACATATCAATACCTCTTTTCGCTAAATGCTAACAAAAATTGTTTTAAGGCCTTGAGTTTTTCACTGTCCAATGCGCTCATTTCTTCGACGATTGTTAAGAATTCTTTATCTGTGTGAAGGCGAATAACAATATCCAAAACACTATCTTCACTGGTTTTTGCGGTTTCTGTTTTTGCTGTTCCTGCTTGTTGTTCACCCACGAGTTCAGCTGCGGTAACACCAAAATATTTCGCCAAAGATTGCAATTTTTCGATTCTTGGATATTTCTTACCGTTACACCAGTCAGAAAAGGTAAAATAACTTACGCCGATGGCCTTGCTCACTTCTTTTCGTGATTTTTTCGCTTTTGCCATTAACAATCGTAAGTTCTTAGGAAAAACATTTAGACTGTCAGCTTTTGAGGTTTCTGCCTCGTTGACATTGTTTTCGATCAAATCTGATTTCGAAACACCAAAAAAATTCGCTAATTTTTCGATTTTATCTATTCTAGGAAATTTCTTTCCATTTAACCAATCAGAAAACGTAGCGGTAGATATTGCCAATTCTTCAGCTATCTCTTTTTGAGTAAAACCGGAGATTTTTACATAATACTGTAAATTTGCGGCGAAAACAGATCTGCTATTATTGGTGCTTACATTTGATGTTTCTTCATCAAAACAATCGGCTGTGCCTAAAAGATAATCAACGGACACACCTAATATTTTTGCATATTGAAGAACCTTTGTATGTGCTACTTCTACTGCACCAGATTCGATTTTGGCTATCGTAGAGCGTCCATTGTATCCCATTTTGAAAGCTAATTCTTCTTGAGATATGCCCAATTCATTTCTTCTTAATTTAATTTTCTCGCCAATATTCATATTCGCTACTCCGATAAAAGGAATTTTGTAATATTATATCATAATGATTATATATTTGCAACAATTTATATCAAAATGGCAAAATTGTACCTTGAATTTCGCAAATTCATCGTGAGCACGCAATGATTCGCCAATTACCGCATCTCCTTATAATGAGCGTAATTCGTCTTTCTTTGTCTACTGCGTCACAACCGTTGACATTTATATAATCGTTCAAAGACCTTGACAAACTCCTGATTCAGAGTTAACATACGAACAGCAAAGCTCCCCCGAGATGAAATTCATCGTTTCGGGGGAGCTTTTTTATATGGGGTCCCCGAAAATCGAAAGATTTTTGGGGGAATATGACCACAGTTTATCCCACTACCACGCACGGAGCATACGGAAAAGATGGGCACGAGAGATTTTCGATTTTTTAACATACGTTTTCGTTAATAGTATCCATCCACAAAACAAATTCTTCTCCGTTAACGAAAACACGCTCCGAATCTGGCAGATACTCTTTGAAGCAAGGCTCGTCAGGAACGCGGGAGTTTGTACCTCGTTCAAATCTGCGAAACAGTACAGAGTTTCCTTCGAGGTCTATATACTCTTCTGTTAAAACACCTTGGTCTAAACAACTCACGTTCACAACCAAAACTGTGTCGTAGGCTTTTTTGTTCATTGTGATGGTATATCTGCCCACTGCATCGGATAAAATATCATCTTCGGCAAATGTTATGTCGTTTTTCTGCTTGTGTATTAAACCGTTCGCTTCTATTAAAAGAGATCTGTCGTATCCCCAAATTTCAAAGAACGCGTCTCCCTCAAGGAAAGTGTGTAAATTTGTAATTCCGGTTTCTCTGGTCTCAGCTGCAAGGGTTTTGCAGATGTCGCCTTGTATTCCCGCAACCGTTGCAAAACAGTATTCGTATTCTTCTTCCCCCTTGTTCCATATACATTCTATGCGGATTCCTTTTTCACCGTGTATTTTCGCTTCCCCCACGGTTGTAACTTCGGCAATATCCGAAATAGCTCTGAAAGGATGAGTGTATGATGCGTATTTTGCCGTCGCGCCAGATTCAAAGGACACGTCGTATACGGGATGTCTGTTCAAGCGAATTGCAGGCACGGGCGCATCTGTCGGGGTAATTTGGTAATCAAACATAATATCAGGGAACTGTTTGTCTTTCATTTTCTTCTCCTTGGCGTAAACAATTTTTTTAATGGTTTCGGGAGTAAGAAAATATTCGTTTGCCAATGCTTCGACTGCTTTTCCTTTAGAAAATCCTGCTTTTATTGCATTATTTCTGGCGGAATATCCCGCCCGTGCGCCGCTCTTTTCGCCCCACGCCTTCTTTTCGGTGTCTGCAGGAATATATAACAGCTTTCCCGCGGCATAGCGCTTTATTTGGTTGAGCAGTTCTTTCGGAAGTATTTCTTCGGCATTAATGTATTTCATATTTTTCTCCTCCTGTGAGTTCAGTATAACAACGCCGAAAAAAATTTGCAATTCCTAAAACGATTATAATGATTTTATCCCCAAATCGCAATGAAATTCATCGTTTCGGGGGAGAGAAGAGAAACCTGCAAAAAAGTTATGTGGGACATTTTCTTTATATGCACCGAAAAAACATAGTGTTTTTTCGGTGCATATCGTATTTAGAACGTTTTATTTTTCGAAATTCTTGCGGTAATTGATATAGTCGGTATACAGAACCTCGGCATCGGGGTGTCCTAGCGGAGCAAGGCTTTGGGGCTTGCTCATCAGTCCGGGATACTGATAGATGAAAATTTCCTCTACGTAAGGCGACATAGCCTCGAGCTGCTTTTGTACGCGCTCGAACGGTGCGGGAAGAAGCGCGGACTGATAAACCTTGCCTTCGAAACGGAAAACCTCCGCATTGCCGCAAAGAATAGAGCGTCCTGCTTTATCGTGCGCTTTTTTCAGCGCTTCGAAATATGCGGCGGTATCTGTATACGAGCTCTTCTGAACCCCGACCTCGTCCTGATAAGCGCATATATCCACGTCGAGCCGTTCGAGGTCGCGAATGTATCTGTCGTCGGCGATCAGATCCTTTGTTCCGTAGGGGCCGATAAGCGATTTGAAGCGTTTTCCGAGCTTGTGCATTTCGGCGGATGAAAAGTTAACGTATTGTATGAACTCCTCGTCCAAGTGTCCGTTTATCCATGCCTCGTCGGGATAGTACCAGCCGTAAAAGCTGTTATGGTGTCCGTAAAGCTCGGTAAGCTCGTTCATTGCAACGCAGGTACGGCGGAGAATTTCGGGGCTCGACATTATTTCGCGCGGGTCTGTCATATTGCGATAGCGCGGAAGCCAATCGCCGTAGAAGCCGTTGCTTAAAAATATATTAAGCCCGACCTTGTCTGCCTCGTCGAGTACAACCTCGATAGGATCCTTGCAGGTAAGCTCCCAACGCTCCGGAAATACCGAGGATTCGAAATAGGTTTTGTTGTTGAGGGTGGTACAAAGCAATGCCGCATATTTCATGCCGAATTCCTTCATCTCGCGAATCTTTGCCCGCCATTGCTCTTCGGTGAAATTTTGAAGCGTTTCGTCCCAATATACGCCTTCTTTTTGGTTGTGGTGTCGAAATTCGAACCAGGTTCCAGTTATCGGCTTCGTGTATTTTAATTCCATATAGATTCTCCCAAATTATAGCGGCACAGCCGTTATTTTTGTTTGCCGTGAGCATTATAGCATATAAGGCTTAATATTTCAAGACGTTGCAAAACGGCTTGTAAAATCGTCAAGACCGTGATATAATGAAATAAAACAGACAATAAAGGAGCAAAATTATGTATAATAACTGGTCTCTTGATATACTCTATCGCGGAATCGATGATGAAAATCTTGCGAAGGATATGGCGCGCTTTGAAAAGCTTATAACGCTTTTTGGCGAAGCTGTCGCGGCGCTTGATAAGAATAATGCGGCTCAAACCCTGCGCCGCGTTATCGAGGTTAAAGAGGAGCTTACCGTTCTGGTTCGCAGGCTTGCGGGCTATTTCGGGCTTCGCCGAGCGACAGACAGCGCCGATTCCGAGGGCGCGTCCTACCAAACGAAAATTTCGGCAATGGTTGCTTCCACAACCAAGGATAACGTTGTTTTCGAGAAATTTGCAGGCGAGCTCGAAAACCTCGAGGAGATTATAGCATCCGACGAGCTTCTTTCGCAGTATGAATTCTATTTCGAGGAAATCAAAAACGATATTTCTCATAAAATGAGCGACGAGGCGGAAGCGCTCTTCGCAAAAATGAACATCTCCGGCGGTAAGGCTTGGGGCGACCTTTTCTCGCATCTTACCTCGACTGTCAAGGTTGATTATAACGGCGAAACTACGTCGCTTTCGGCTATCCGCGGGCTTGCGGACAGCGAGGATCCTGCGGTGAGAAAATCTGCGTTCGAAGCGGAAATCGCCTGCTACGACAAGATCAAGGATTCTATCGCGTTCTCGCTCAACAGCATAAAAGCACAGGTCAACCTCGAAGCAGAGCTCCGCGGCTATGATGATCCGCTTATGATGACTCTCGACCAGTCGCGTATGAAAAAAGAAACACTCGACGCAATGTTCGAGGCAATGCGTGAGGCTATGCCCGCGTTCCGAAGATATCTCCGCCACAAAGCGAAGCTTCTTGGCTATGAAAACGGACTTCCTTGGTATGAAATTCTTGCTCCTATGGGCAAAGCGGGAAGTGAAAGCTTTACGGTCGAGGAAGCGCACAAATACCTTGTAGAGCATTTTTCGTCCTTCGCGCCCGACCTTGCCGAAATGGTCGACCAAGCCTTCAAGGAGGAATGGATCGACTTCTATCCCCGTGCGGGCAAACGCGGCGGCGCATTCTGCTCCAATCTTCCTTTTGTCGGTCAAAGCCGAATACTCACAAACTTTTCGGGAAGCTTCGGCTCGGTTGTAACGCTCGCTCATGAGCTCGGCCACGCATACCACGGTCAGCAGATACAAACACACCGTCCGCTTAATACCGGCTATACGATGCCGGTTGCCGAAACCGCCTCCAATTTCAATGAGCTTATTATAGTAAACGATGCTATCGCGAAATCCGAAGGGGAAGAGAAGATACAGCTCATCGAAAGTCAGATACAGGATTCCACGCAGATAATAGTCGACATCTATTCGCGTTTTCTCTTCGAGGATGAGGTTATCCGTCGCAGAAGGGATACCTTCCTTTATGCTTCCGACCTTGAAAAGATTATGATAAACGCACAAAAAGAAGCGTACGGCGAAGGTCTTGACCCCGATTGCTTGCATCCTTATATGTGGTGCTGTAAGAGCCATTATTACAGCGCGGGACTGAGCTACTATAATTTCCCCTATGCCTTTGGCGGACTGTTCTCGCGCGGGCTTTATGCAAAATATCTTGAAGAGGGCGAAGGTTTCCTGCCCAAATACCGCGAGCTTCTCCGCGCAACGACCGTCGGCACGGTCGAAAGCGTTGCGGCTATCGCAGGTATCGACCTTACCCGTCCCGAGTTCTGGCGCGAAAGCTTGAAAACCATCACCGACCAGATCGAAACCTTTATCGCAGAAACAAGTAAATAAAACCATAAAAGACCGCCCGATTTTCGAAATCAGACGGTCTTTTGTTGTTTGGTTGTAAGAAGTAAGCGTGTATAAACGTTCCGAAAAAGCGATTGCTATAAGTTGTTTTTTATTCAACCGTAATTTTTCGTACCATGATCGATTTTGCACGCCTGCCGTTCGGTGCGTTCAGGGTAAAATCGCTGTATGCGATAAACGCCGTGTTCGGACCGCTAACCGCAAGGCATGTGTTACAGCAGGAATATTCATAATATTTGGAATAAAAATCCTCCTTGGGTACCTCGACGACGTGATAGACGTCCGACCACGTATCAGCCGAAATATCCTGCGAAACGCGCAGATAAACACCGGGGCGTCCTGAAGCGAACAGAACCGTGCCGTCCTCAAGCATGCGCGAAACGGGAAGCACGCCGTAATCGTAGAAATATTCGGGCTTTTCCCAGCTTTTGCAGCCGTCGCGAGAGCGCGTTTTCATCATGATCGGTGCAGGGTGGCTGTCGTCGCCGACCTGAAAGGGAGAAAGCGAGCCCGAACGCAGAAACGCAACGCAAGTACCGTCTTTTAAAAACTCGAGCGAGCACTCCATAAAGCCTTCGACGTCGATAGCTGTCGGAGGGTTGAACTCCTCGTTGTAAAGGATATGGCTTACGTATTCCCAGGTGTATCCCATATCGCGTGAGCGCAGGAGTGCGGTACAACGCCTTAAGGATCTTAAATTTCCGTCGCTGTCGATCGCGGGCGCGTCCACAGGCATCCAGAGATTGCCTTCGCCGTCAACCTTCATCGAAAGGCTCATGTGTGGGAAAACGCGTATCAAAAATCCGTCGGGATGCAAAACGACAGGCATATTGTGCCAAATAACGCTACAACTCTCCTCGATAACCGTGTCGGTGCCCGCTTTGATACGGTACGCCTTGAATTCCTTTGCCACTCTTTCGTGAAGAATCGGTGTCAGCTCATCGACGGTATAAACCGACATTCCCGCCGTGCGAAGCCTGCGGCCTTCGGGCAGGTCAGGGAGCTCGGGGAGTGTTTCCTTGCGCAAAACCGCGTGCTCACGGAAATAAAAAATATCACCGTTGGGCAGGCGGGTCCCTGCGCGTATCCATTCGTCCTGCGCGTTTTTGATCGGCTCCCAGCTTTCGCCGCCGTCTGTCGATTTGTAAACGGGATTGCTTTCCTCCTCGCCGAAGGTAAGCCAGCTGTCCCTGCGCGCGTTGAAACGAACGTACAGATCGCCGTTTTCCGCAAGGCGTATCGTCGGGTCCTGATACCCGCCGAAAAGTATCGGCTCCTCGGTGCTCTGCGCGACGATAACAGGCTTTCCGAGCTTTATCGTTTTCATAAATATTCTCCTTATATTATCATATTTTGTGAAGTCCTTTTTGCCTGTTCGTTCGGTGAAGTGTGAGCGAAAATGCGCCGAAACGGTTGCGATACGTATTGTTTTGTGGTATACTGTCAACGAAAAGGTTTTGGGCGTGCCTAAAACGCCTTGCACTGATCACGCTTTCAAATACGCGAGTGCACGAAGCGCTTGACTGCATTTTCGAGGTAAAAAATGGATTATAACGATTGGCAGGCAATAAAGAACCACTATTATCTGGGCAGTCGCAACAGCGGACCCAGCAAAGCACTGAGGGGCGACGTTGTTGTTATAAATATTCTCGTGAACGATTATATGAGCAACTGGATGTATCCCGCGCACGTTATGGAATATCAAAATGCTTTTAATGCGATGAGTGTTAAGCTTATGACGGCTGCCGCGGCAAGCGGTGCGAGTCTGGCTATTCGCTCGGTATTCTATCAGGTAAACCTTCCTGCAGTTGCAGATGAGGGTTGTAGATGGCTGCCCAACGTTTTTCAAAGCCTCGGCTACGCCAATACCGACGATATGCAACGCCGTCACGAGCAGGCGTATTCCTGCGACGAAACACCGATAATTATCGGCTTTAACCGCCCGATGCGAAGCTTTGCTATCGTCGATAATGCAAAGAATATAATAAGATTCAGCGACGAAACCTCAGTTGTTTTCCGACATCTGCACGGCTTTTTCGACCCGACCGTTTTCGAGCACGAATTGCTTCATCAGTTCGGGGCGGTCGATTATTACTATCCCGATTCGACCGTGCGCGCGGCGCAAAAGTATTTCCCTGCAAGCATAATGTATCAGAGCGGGCCGGAAATTGACGACCTGACAAGGTATCTTATCGGCTGGACCGACGAGCTGACGCCCAAGGCGATTGCTTTTCTTAAAGAAACGGCAGACGTTGACGAGCTTGCGCTGATGCGCGCCCGTATGCGTGGGATTTAAGAGCTCGGCATTGCGTTTAATAGAAAAAAGTGAGTCTGTTGAACTCGCTTTTTTTATTGCTTGCGGTGCGAAATGAATTTAAAACTCCACAACCTCGGGTGCCTTACCGAACGCGCAGAAGGTCGCAACGGCGTTCTTCATATAGAAAACCTGCGTGTTGCCGTCGTTTTCGTCGTACATTCCGCGAAGGTTGGGGTATGCATCGAGCATGGATTTCTTTGCTTCAAAGCGGTCGTCCTCGATAAGCTCGCAGGCGATACG
>JAZTXJ010000106.1:0-2635 GCA_045636285.1 Eubacteriales bacterium | reverse complement strand
TCTTATCTCTTATCTCTTATCTCTCCCCTCCTCCCCCCTCACTATTTTATTTCTCTGCTCTTTGCACATATTTTCGCAATATCTATTGACTTATTGCGGTTAAATATGTATAATTGAAATGTTAGATTTTACACTTGGAGGTATCATGCAGATGAATTACTCACGTGTTTCGAGTATTTCTCGTTTTGCACTGCTTATTATGGCTGTCCTGCTTATATGCGCGATGACCGTATGCGGCGTTTACATCAACGACGATACCCGTTTACAAGGCATTTTCGAAGACGGCACTATCCGACTCGGACTTGACCTCGCAGGCGGTTCTATCGTTACTTTCCAGGCACAGACCGATGACACCGGCGATGCGCTTGATTCCGGTATGGACTCGGTTTATACCGTAATGCGCGACCGTCTTGACGGTCAGGGCCTTACCGAAGCTCTTTGTTATCTTACCGGCGACGATATGATTACTATCGAGATTCCCGACGTTGACGATCCCAACGAAGCTATTGCTAACTTCATGCAGACCGCAAAGCTTCAGTTCAAGGATTCCAAGGGCAACGTCGTTCTCGAAGGTGAACACGTTGAAAACGCTTATGCAGGCTCTTACCAGACCTCTCAGGGCGTTTATGAAATCGCCGTTTCGCTTTCGCTTACCGATGAAGGTGCGAAGAAGTTCGCCGCTGCTACCAAAGCCGCTGCCGCTACCAAGGATTACATCGGCATTTATATCGACGGCGTTGCTATCAGCCAGCCCACCGTTAACGATGAAATCACCGACGGACAGGCTATCATCACCGGTAACTTCACCATGGAAGAAGCAAGCGCGCTCGCAAACAACATCAATGCAGGTGCGTTCCGCTACGAGCTCGTTCCCGTTGAACAGCGCACCGTTGGCGCGACCCTCGGTGAAAATTCGCTTTCCAGCTCGCTTATCGCGGGTGCTATCGGCGTATTGCTCGTTATCATCTTTATGTGCATTTACTACAAGGTTCCCGGTGTTATGGCATCGATCGCGCTTGTAGCATATACCGGTCTTTACGGTCTCGTTCTTATCTTCACCCAAGCGAACCTCACTCTCGCAGGTATCGCAGGTATCTTCCTCTCTATCGGTATGGCGGTTGACGCGAACGTTGTCATTTTCGAACGTATCAAGGAAGAAATCGACCTCGGCAAGAGCGCAAAGGCTGCTGTTAAAGCGGGCTTCAAGCGTGCGTTTGCCGCAATTCTCGACTCGAACGTAACCACTATCATCGCTTGTGCGGTGCTCTACTTCCTCGGCTCCGGCTCGATCAAGGGCTTTGCGACCACCCTCTTTATCGGTATCGTGATCTCGCTCTTCACCGCGCTTCTTATCACCAGAGCATTGCTTAACCTCGGTATCGGTATGGGTATTACCGAACCCACCAAATACAGATCGCTTGGAAGGAGGGCAAAATAATGAGCAAGTTCCACTTTATTAAAAACCAGAAGGTAACGCTCGCTATCGTTGCCGTCATCCTTCTCGCAGGTATCATTTCCTTCTTCGTTCGCGGCTTTAATATCGATATAGACTTTTCGGGCGGTACCGAAATCAAGCTCAACGTCGGCACCGAAGTAACGGCAGACGTTTGCGATAAGATCAACGATATTATCCGCAACCACGAGCTTTTGGGTAACGACTACGTTTCCTCGACCACGCAGTCTACCTCAAATTCCGAAATGGCAATAATCCGCACGGGTACCGCGGCGCTCACCAACGAACAGATCGATGCGCTCCTCGATAACCTTGCAAGCGAATTCCCCGAAGCAAACCTTAACGATAAAGAAATCAATAAGATCGATCCCACCATCGGCGCAAGCCTCACCAAAAAGGCGATCCTCGCCGTTACTGTTGCGGTTGTTCTTATGCTTATCTATATCTGGATCCGTTTCGAGCTCAAATCCGGCGTTGCGGCAGTGCTCTGCCTCTGCCACGACCTCTTCGTGATGTTCGCCGTTTACTCGCTCTTCCAGATTCCCGTTAACTCGAACATTATCGCGGCTCTGCTCACCATTCTCGGTTACTCGATCAACGCGACCATTATCGTGTTCGACCGTATCCGTGAAAACAAAGCGAAAGCAGAAGTCGAAACCCCCTTCTCCGAAGTTGTCAATGCAGGCGCACACGAAACTATCGCCCGCAGTATCAACACCACGATCACTACCCTCTTCACGATCGGTATGATCTATATCCTCGGTGTTGATGCGATCCGCGACTTCGCACTTCCCCTTATCGTCGGTATCGTCGCAGGTCTCTTCTCCTCCGTCTTTATGTCGGGTATGATCTGGAACGCCCTCGATAAATGCGGCAAGAAAAAGGAACAGTAAGAATTAATAAAAAAAGCTCTCCGTTGCGAGACTTCCTTTTTAGGAAGTCTCGCAGTTTTATTCGCCGTTTTTTTGCAAACGGCGAGTTGTATTGCTTTGCAGTTATATTCGGCTAACGCCGAGTGATATTGCCTGCGGCAGTTTAAGGCGAATAAAATACCACTGAAACCGCAAGGTTTCAATATCACTTTGCCGTTAGGCAAAATATCACTGCGAGACTTGTCTCGCAATATCACTTATTAACATCGTAGGGACCGGCAGGCGACGCGCGCGTCGCAATGATATAAAT
>JAZTXJ010000105.1:0-20145 GCA_045636285.1 Eubacteriales bacterium | reverse complement strand
ATGAGCGCACGGGTGTTATCGTCGTTTTCAAGGAAGGGGATCATCGAGGTTGCAACCGATACAACCATTTTGGGCGAAACGTCCATAAGGTCGATCTTTGCAGCTTCGAATTCGAGAATTTCATCTCTGTGGCGGGCAACGATCTTGCGGTTGAGGAAGTGTCCGTTTTCGTCGATCGGTTCGTTTGCGGTAGCGACAACGTATTCGTCTTCCACGTCCGCGGAGATATAAACAACGTCCTTTGTTACAACGCCGTTTTTAACAACACGGTAGGGTGCTTCGATAAAGCCGAACTTATTGACCTTCGCATAGGTTGCGAGCGAGGAAATAAGACCGATGTTGGGACCTTCGGGGGTTTCGATAGGACACATTCTGCCGTAGTGGGTATAGTGAACGTCACGAACCTCGAAGGATGCGCGATCACGCGAAAGACCGCCGGGACCGAGTGCGGAAAGTCTTCTCTTGTGAGTAAGCTCTGCAAGGGGGTTAGCCTGGTCCATGAACTGAGAAAGCGGGCTGGAGCCGAAGAAGTCGCGGATAGCCGAAACGATAGGACGGATATTGATAAGCGACTGAGGAGTTACGGTATCGATGTCCTGAGTGGTCATCTTTTCCTTAACGATCTTGTCCATACGGGAGAAGCCGATACGGAGCTGGTTAAGGAGAAGCTCGCCTACCGAACGCAGACGTCTGTTGCCGAGGTGGTCGATATCGTCGGTCTTGCCGATACCGTGGTAAAGGCAAATAATATAGTTAACCGATGCAAGAATATCATCGATAGTGATGTGCTTGGGAATAAGCTCGTCGTGCGCTTTTCTGCAAGCCTTCGCAAACGCTTCGGTATCGGAAATACCTACTTCGCCGATAATTCTCATAAGAGGATCGATCGAAACGTATTCTTCAAGACCGAGCACTTCGTTGGAAATGCCGGTAACGGCAGAGGCATCTACCATACGGTTGGTGAATACCTTTACCTCGATCGTCTTGTCATCTTCTTCGGCGGTAAGCCATACTTCGCATACGCCCGCACGCTCGATTGCTTCTGCTTCGGAGCGCGAAAGCTTTCTGCCTGCTTCGTAAATAACCTCGCCGGTTATGGGAGAAACGGCATCACGCGAAAGGGTATGACCTACTATACGCTTTGCAAGCGCAAGCTTTTTATTGAATTTATATCTGCCGACCGGAGAAATGTCGTATCTCTTTTCATCAAAGAAAAGGTTATTGATAAGGATTTGTGCGCTTTCGACGATAGGAGGATCGCCGGGACGCAGCTTACGGTAGATTTCCTTGAGCGCTTCATCGACGGGGTTTGTCATACCGCCGGACTGAATAACGCGATCTACCTCCTGAAGCATAGTATCCTTTTCGAAGGTGGCTTTGAGAAGAGGCTCTTCGCCGAACTTTTCAAGAATAGCTTCATTTGTTCCCAAGCCGAATGCGCGAAGCAGTACGGTAATGGGAATTTTACGGTTTTTATCGATACGTACGTAGAATACGTCCGAGTTATCGGTTTCGTATTCAAGCCATGCACCGCGGTAAGGGATAACCGTTGCGGTAAGAAGGTGTCTGCCCGATTTATCGTCGATTGCATCGTAATAGATGCCGGGCGAACGGACAACCTGAGAAACAACGACACGTTCCGCACCGTTGATAATAAAGGTACCGCTGTCGGTCATAAGCGGGAAATCACCCATATAGATTTCCTGTTCCTTGACCTCGTTGGTTGTTTTGTTCGTAAGGCGAACCGTCACCTTAAAGGGAGTTGCGTAATTGAGGTCGCGCTCCTTGCACTCCTCAATGCTGTACTTCGGCGTTTCATCGAGAGAATAATCGACAAATTCGATAATAAGGTTTCCCGAATAATCCGCCATGGGCGAAATATCTCTTAAAACATCCCCGATGTCCTTTTCGACAAAATCCTTGAAGGACTTTTTCTGTACTTCAATAAGATTGGGGATCTCGAGGACCTCATCGTTCTTGGAAAAAGACATTCTGAGGGTTTTACCGAGAAGTCGTTCTTTCACCATTTCAACCAATCACTCCATTCATTTTCTCCGCTTTTCAGGGCGGGAATATCCACGCATTTTGTTCTCCGGTGCGGAAAGAGCGCGTTTTGCGCGGTTTACATAACAACGCTCACGGCATACTCTCCGCATTATAATGCAGTTTATAACTATAACACCTGTTTCAAGATTTGTCAAGATGTTTTTTCGGATTTTCCATAGAAAATTTACATTTGGCGGTTTCTTTTTGCGTTTTTTGGGCGATTGACAAATCAAACGCCTTTATATATAATATTTTAATGAAGATTTCGCACCACCCCCTCCCCACCTCTTCACTATCCCCCTTTAACTACCTTTTCCCCACCTTTTCACTATTCACTATTACCTATTACCTTAACTCACGGAGGTCCTTCATGCCTCGCTCCGCCAACCAAAAGAAAAAGCTTTCGGTTCTGCGCTCGGTTCTGCTCGAACGCAGTGACGAAAAGCACCCTCTCACAATGAAAGAGCTAATAAACGCGCTTGCCGCACACGGAATAAACGCCGAACGCAAGAGCATTTACAGCGATATCGAAACCCTGCGCGAGCTCGGCACCGATATACGCACCGTGCGCGGAAAGTCCACCGGCTATTACGTAAACAGCCGCGAATTCGAGCTGCCCGAATTAAAGCTGCTCGTCGATGCGGTGCGTGCCTCGAAGTTCATTACCGAGGCGAAGAGCGCACAGCTTATAAAAAAGCTCGCTTCTCTTGCGAATATGCACGACAGAAGGGCGCTCAACCGCGCGGTTTTCGTTTCGAACCGAGTGAAATCGATGAACGAGGATATATACACAACCATCGATACCGTTCACGAAGCAATAGAGGACAACGTTGACATAACCTTTAAATATTTCCGCTGGACCCCCGAAAAGAAAAAGGAGCTTCAGCGCGGCGGCGCGCCCTACCGTGTGAGCCCGTGGACGCTCGTTTGGGACGACAGCAACTATTATCTTGTCGGCTATGATAACGACAAAAAGGAAATACGCCATTTCCGTGTCGATAAAATGATAAACGCAACGCTTACCGAAACAAAAAGAAGCGGCGCCGATGAATATAAAAAATACGATATTACCTCCTATTCGGGCGCGGTGTTCGGAATGTTCGGCGGAACGACCGAGCGAGTTACGCTTTCCTGCACGAATCGGCTTGCGAACGTTATGCTCGACCGCTTCGGCAAGGACGTAACGGTTATGAAGGACGGAAGCGACCGTTTCCGCATTACCGTAAATATCGCTCCCAGCCCGATATTTCTCGGCTGGGTAATAAGCTTCGGCGACGAGGTAAGAATCGCCTCGCCCGAGCACGTCGCAAAAAGGCTGGAGGATTTGAAAAAATCCAATCCCTGATTTTGCTTTCCGATAAGCCTTTTGGCAACGAAATAAAAAATCAAGCTTCACGAATAATGAAGCTTGATTTTGTTTTTTGCGTTATTAGCGTTCGATGATCTTTTTGATTTCTTCAACGTCGGATTCGGAAAGGTTCTGATGCTTTGCGAAAGCGGCGATAAACGCGGGAAGATTGCCTTCGAAGCGCTTTTCGAACATTTCGTCGAGCTCTGCAAGCTGAATTTCATCCTTGCTTACGATCGAGCGTACAATGGACTTTTCGTTCACAAGCACGCCTCTTTCGGCAAGGCGCTTGATAACGGTATAGGTAGTGGTTCTTTCCCAATCGAGATGCTCCTTGCAAAGCTTTGCAAGTGCCGAGCTTTTAAGCGGCTCGTGCTCCCAGAGAAGCAGGCACATACGGTATTCGCTTTCAAAAACCTTCGGTGTCTTTTCCATTTTTATTTCTCCTTATGTACGTTTCTTTATCTCATTTACAGTCTAAATAACTAGACGGCGTTTGTCAAGTATTTTTTCGAAATTTTTTATTTGTTTTTCGGGTTTTTAGGTGTTTTTCCTCTTACTTGAACGTTTTGTTTTTCATATCGTACGGCGAGTTATCGCCGAAAAAGGCGTTGAAGATACGCATCTTTACGCCGCGGTCCTTTTTTTCGAGCTCGCGCAGGGCAATCTTTGCTTCCTCGCGGCGCGTATTTCCGTCGGCGGGGCAGTTTTTCGGCACGGGGATAATATTGCTCTTTCGGCAGAAGTGCGAAACCTCGCCCTCGGGCGCGAAAAGCAGGGGACGTATTACCGTCATATCGCTTCTGTCGAGATAGGTTACGGGATAGAAGCAATCGAACCGCCCTTCGATAAACAGGTTCATTATTATCGTTTCGACCGCATCGTCGAAATGATGTCCGAGCGCAAGCTTGTTACAGCCCGCGTCCTTCGCCGCACCGTGAAGCGCGCCCCTTCGCATATTCGCGCAGAGCGAGCAGGGGTGCTTTTCCTTGCGTACCTCGAAAACGACCGAATATATTTCGCTCGGAACGCTCACGAGCTCAAGCCCCAATTCCTCGCATAGCGCGCGGGAAACGGCATCGGTTTCGTTGGGAAAGCCCATTTTCAGATTTATCGGTACGATTTCGAAGCTTTTGGGGTAAAATCGCTTTAAGCCGTGCAATGCACAAAGCAGAGCAAGGCTGTCCTTCCCGCCCGAAACCCCGACAGCGATCCTGTCGCCGTCTTCGATCATCGAATAGGTATCTATCGCGCGGCGGGTGTATGACATTAATTTCTGTAAAGCCTTGGGATCGATCATTTTTTGTCCTTATATACACAAAATTCGTTCAATTCGCATTCATCGCATTTCGGCGAGCGTGCGGTGCACACCTCCCTGCCGAAAAGCACCATTCTGTGACAGTATGCGCTCTGCTTTTCACGCGGGATAAGCTTTTCGAGATCGCGCTCGGTTTTAAGCGGATCCCTGCCGTTCGAAAGTCCCAGCCGTCCCGAAATGCGTATGCAGTGGGTATCGGCAACTATGCCGCCCAAGCCGAAAACGTCGCCGCGCAAGAGGTTTGCCACCTTTCTGCCGACACCGCGAAGGGTTAAAAGCTCGTCCATTTCACGCGGGAGAAGACCGGCGTATACCGTGGCGACACGTTCACTGCATTCCTTCAACGCTCTTGCCTTCGAGCGATAAAGCCCTACGGAGCGTATTTCCTCTTCTATTTCGCAAAGCTCGGCTTTTGCCATATCGTACACGGTCGGAAAACGCGCAAAAAGCGTTTTTGCGACAATGTTCACGCGCGCGTCGGTGCATTGCGCCGAAAGTATCGCCATAATAAGCAATCGATAGGGATCGCCCTGCCAATCGAGTCCGCATTCGGTGTGCGGATAGCGTTGCTCCAAGAGCTCGGTTATTTTATATGCCTTTTCCTTTTTTCGCATATCAGTCATCAAAAATAAAATCAACGTCGCCCGAAAGAAGCGAAAGCGACCCGCGGTAGATTATTTCGGCACGGTCCTCGAAATTCGCCTTCAGCTTTTCGGCATAAGCCTTTTCGGCAACGTAAAGCTCGACCGAAAAGATGGTTTTCTTTTTATCGACAATACTGCATTTAAGGGTATATCCCTCTCCGCATTCGGTTATCGAGCTGACCATACGCTTGCCCGTGCGGTTATAGGCGATAAGTCTGAACGCGCTCTTCAATGCACGCTCGCGTATTATGGGAAGGAGCGAGCTTTCATAGCTGTCAAGCGTGTCCTTTCCGCTCTGGGAAATAACGTATTTCGGCTCACCGCCGTTTTCTATTTCTATTTCGTCGATCTGCTTTGCTTCCAGCAGCTCGGAAAAGCAAAACGCAAAATCGAAATAATTAACAAATTCGTCCTGAACGACAATATCGTTGACCGTGGTGAATTCCAGCGGTTCGCCGACGTTGCTCAGCAGATAAAGTATGAATACCTTTATATCTATCTTGTTTTCAAGCTTCAAAAAATCACCTTTTCGCAAAAAATTCTGTTTTTCAATCCATTATAACCTATTGCGCGGATATTTTCAATAAGAAGTAACAAAAACCGATAAAACTTTCTCTTGAAAATTTTTATATATATGTTATACTTACTATGAATACGTATATTTAGGAAGAAGAATCTGTATGATACTCGATTTCCCCGGCGGAGCAAGACCGCTTTCCCGCACCTTATCGGGAAAAACAAAAATCGAATATATAAGCTCCTGCTCTGCCGTTTGTATCGAAGCGAAGCCCGATGCAAAGGCGTTCGCTCCCGCGGGCAGCAGGGTAAACCGTGCCACCCTTATCGGCGAAAGCGAGGGCACGCCCGTTTACGCTTCGGTCGCGGGGGTATTCCGCGGAATAATGGAGCTTGAGGGGAAAAGCTATTTCGTCGTTATAAACGGCGGCGAGGATGGCGTTGAAGAGCCGGTTCCCGAGCAACGCACCATAACCGAGCTCACGCCCGAGGATATTATCGAAAGCGCCAAGCGCTTCGCGGTTGCAGAGCCCCGATACGGCGTTCCGCTTTGGAAATTGATCGAAAAAGCAAACGGCAAATGCCGAAGACTCGTTATCGACTGCACCGAAACCGATGCATTGAGCGCAATCAACTACCGTCTGTGTATCGAACGCGCAAAGGAAATCGTCGGCGGCGCAAAGCTGTTACTGCGTGCAAGCGGCGCGCTCAAATGCGTTTTTGCCGCAGAGTATTACCGCAACGCCGCGTTTGCCAAGCTTTCGGAATATGCGGCAGACGAAAAGCTGTTTGCGACCGCACAGCTCGATGAAAAATACCCCTACGGCGACCGTGCGATAATGGAAGCGCTTTATTTGAAAACACTCGAATCGCGCAAAAACGCACTCGACCTCGGCGTTCTTATCGTATCGCCCGAAGCGGCGGCGGCGCTCTATACCGCAATGCGTGACGGTACTCCCATGCTCGAAAGATATATTTCGGTTTGCGGCGAAGGGGTTGCAAGCGAAAAGAATTTATGCGTTCCCCGCGGCATCACAATTCACGATATAAGCGAGCTCTGCGGCGGTATCGAAAAGGGCTACACTCTTATCGAAAACAGCCTGCTTTCCGGAACCGCGGCAAACGGCGCGCTTTCCGATAGCATTCGCACGCTTATCGCCGCAAAAAAGCAGGTCCGCACCCGTACCGAATGCACCTCCTGCGGTCTTTGCGCGCAGGCTTGCCCGTTAAGGCTTATGCCGCTTGAAATTCTCGCAGGGGAAGCAAAAGCCCTGCGCGAAGGCTGTGTTTCCTGCGGGGCTTGCGAATATATCTGCCCGAGCGGTATTCCGCTTGTCCGCCTTATTAAGCGTTCTCACGGCAAGGCAGAGGAGGAAGTATGACGAAAAACACCACCGCACCCTACGTGCATACCGATAAAACCAATCTTTCGAAAAGCGCGGAATGGGCGATTGCGCTCTTGCCCGTGCTTATCTGGAGCGTTTATATGTTCGGCGCAAGGGTTATCACGCTTTGCGTTATTTCCGCTTTGCTTTCGCTTGCGCTCGATTATGCCGTAAAGCGCTTTATATTCAAATCATCGCACCCTGCAAGCATCGATATTATGGCGGCGGTTTACGGAATATTCGCCGTGTTTTCGATGCCCGTCACGGTTCCGCTGTGGATGCCCGCTATCGCGGCGGTTCTGGTGGTGCTCGCAAAAAATATCCGCGTTTTCCGTGCAAGAAGGCTTTTTAACCCCTATATTTTCTCGGCGGCGGTGCTCAATCTCTGCTTCAGAACGCAAATGACGACGTTCACCCGCCCCTTTGCATATTTTTCGGCGTTCAGCTTTTCGATCGACCAACGTCTTATCGACGGCTACCGCGTTATATCGCCCCTGCAATATATGGCTGACGGAAGCGTTTATGAAGACGGAGTTCTTGCACAGCTTTACGGCTATGCAAGCGGCAATTTGGGCGAAATCGCGGTTACCGCTATGATAATTTCGCTTATCTGGCTCTGTGCTCGCAAGGAAGCCGATTGGCGCGGAACGCTTTCGATGCTCGTTCCCGTGCTTCTGCTCGCACTGCTCTTCCCCTCCGACGATGCAGAAAGCAACTATTACGCATACAGCGTTATCCTTTCGGGCGCGCTTATATTTCTTGCGGTGTTCGCGGCAAACGAAAGCAACACCGTTCCCGTTACCAAAAACGGCAAAATCATCTTCGGCGCGTTGTGCGGAATTCTCATATTCGCGCTTCGCAAGGTCGGCAACGGATTCGAATGGGGCTATTACGTAATTCTGCTTATGAATATCGCCTCGCCCTTTATCGAAAAATTCACAAAGCCGCGTGTTTTGGGCACTGCCAAAAAAGGAAAGTAATGAAAAACGATATTATAACCCTTCAAATAACCGATATTACCCCCGAGGGCTACGGCGTCGGCAGGCTCGAGGGCAAGGTTTATTTCGTTTCGGATACCGCTATCGGCGATATATGCGAATGCCTTGTGCTGAAGGAGCTTAAAAGCCATTCCTTTGCGAAGCTTATTAACGTCGTCACCCCCTCGCCCGAAAGAATAAGCCCCGATTGCGCGGTCTGCAAGCAATGCGGCGGCTGTGTTTACCGCCATATTTCCTATGAAGCCGAGCTCGAATTAAAGAAAAACACCGTAAAGCAGGCATTTTTGCGTATTGCGAAAATGGATATAAAGGTAAACCCCACCGTTTCGGATAACCCCGAACGCTATCGCAACAAGGTGCAGTACCCCTTTGCACAAGGCGAAAACGGCGCGGTATTCGGTTATTACGCACGCCGCTCGCACCGTATCGTACCGCACAAAAGCTGTCCCTTGCAGGACAATATCTTTACCGAAATAGCGGCGTATATCGCAGAAATATCGGACAGATTGCGTATTTCCGCATACTGTGAGGAAAGCGGAAAGGGCGTTATTCGCCACGCGGTAATGCGTAAAAACCGCAAAAACGAAATTATTCTTTGTATTGTCGTTGCCGAAAAACACAGAAACCTGCAGCTTCTTGCCGAAACGGTTTCGCAAAAATTCGGTGCGATTATCGGCATACATATAAATATCAACAAGCGCCGCGATAACGTTATCTTCGGCGAAGAAACCTATTGCCTGCTCGGTGCGGAAGCGCTTACCGATAACCTTTGCGGCAAAACGTTCGAGCTTTCGCCCCGCGCCTTTTATCAGGTCAACGCGGTTATGGCGGAAAAGCTTTATAACCACGCGGCAAGCCTTGCCGTAACCGAAAAGGAAAGAGCGGTTATACTCGACCTTTATTGCGGTGCGGGTACTATCGGGCTTTGCGTTGCGAAAAAGGGCGATAAGCTTTGCGGTGTGGAAATTATCGATGCCGCGATAGAAAACGCGCGCAGAAACGCGCACCTAAACGACAGAAGCGAAAAGGACACGCTTTTCGTCTGCGGAGATGCGAGTGTCGGTGTCGAGGAATGTAAGCGCAAATTCGGCAAGCCGAACATTATTATCGTCGATCCGCCCAGAAAAGGCTTGGAAAAAGCGGTTATCGAAACCGCGGTAAAGGCGCGCCCCGAAAAAATCGTCTATATCTCCTGCGACCCCGCGACGCTTGCACGCGACTGCGCGATTTTTGCCGAAATGGGATACGTAACGAACGAGGTTACCCCCTTCGACCTCTTCCCTCGCACCGGCCACGTCGAATCTATTGTCTGCCTTCGCAGACATTAGATTCAGCGATATAAATTCCTGACGGAATTTGCGATATATCCTGCGGATGAGATATATTTTCAATACGATATGTCCCTTTGGGACGAGAGGAAGGAATTTATATCATATCGCAACCGAACACCGTGAGGTTATATCGCATTTGCAAAAATATATAGCGCGAGCATAGCGAGCATATCGCAGAAAGGGTTTTATCATGAATAATAAAACAATTAAAGAATTGGCGATAGAGCTTACAGTCGAAACAACCATGTTTTGCGATAATCTAAAAGGAAGGGCTGTGTTTGTAAATCAGTTGCTGCGCTCTTGTTCGTCTATAGGCGCAAATTGTCATGAGGCAAAATACGCACAAAGCAACGCCGATTTCATTAACAAATTAGAGATTGCTCTTAAGGAATGCTACGAAACAGAGTATTGGCTCGAGGTTCTTTATAAGGTCAACTCCATTGATGAAACAACCTATAAGGGTCTGCTCGATAAATGCGGTACGATTCGCAGAAAGCTCATCGCGTCCGTCACCACGGTAAAAAGCAAAATAGAATGATTTTATGTTCCGTATCGCTTCCGACCGTATCTAAGGTTAGGATGTAAGAAGTTCCCAAGAGGTAAGTGTTTTGAAAAATCATATTACAGACGAATCCGTCGTCTGCCTTCGCAGAGAAACCGTTCACGAAATGAAGCTGCAGCCTTCGCCCTTTAAAAAGATAAAAAGCGGCGACAAAACGATAGAGCTCCGTTTATATGACGAAAAGCGCCGCGAAATCAAAGAGGGCGACACGGTTATATTCACCAACACTGCCAACGGCGAAAGACTGCGCGCAACGGTTAAGAAATTACATCGGTTCGAAACGTTTGGTGAACTGTACCAAGCCCTGCCGCTTTTGCAATGCGGCTATACCGAAAAGGATATTGACGCCGCGCACCCATCCGATATGGAAAAATATTATTCTGCCGAGGAGCAGAAAAAATACGGCGTAGTCGGTATCGAGCTTTACAGAATCAAGCCGATTACAAACGAAAGCGCCGTGTAATATACCGCGCGAAAATATTCTTACAAAGGAGCTTACTGTATGAACGCAAAAACACTTTCCGAAGCACACAAATTCTGCTCCGACAACAAAAAAGAGCTTATAAACAACCAAAAATGCGGCTGTTTTTATTGCTTGGAAATTTTCGAATCAAAGGAAATAAAGGATTGGGTTGCCGATACCGAGGGTACGGCGATTTGCCCCTATTGCAAAATCGATTCGGTTATCGGCGAATATTCAGGCTATCCGATAACCAAAGAATTTTTGGCGGAAATGAAGAAGCGTTGGTTTTAAAGCCGAAAAACGCCAACCAAGCCGCGCCGAAATCGAAAGGATGATTTTTATGAAAAAGAAATTCAAAGCACTGTCGCTGTGGTCGTTTGTTCTTACGGCGGTTATATTCGCTGTCGCTTTTTACGTGTTCCATTACGTTACCGCCGACGGCAGCTTTACACTTGTTTACCACAAGGAAGCGGGCAAGCCGCTTGTTTCGCAAATGCTGGCGAATTTGGGCGTGCTCTTCCTCTTCAGCGGTATACTTAATCTGCTTATCGCAAAAATCTTCTTTCCGAACGATTAAACAATGAACGATATGTTAATTATGAAAAACTGCGATCTTCACACACATTCGAATTATTCCGACGGGACCTACACCCCCGCCGAGCTTATAGACGAAGCAGAGAAAATCGGTCTTTCGGCTGTTGCGCTTTGCGACCACAACACCGTTTCGGGTCTGCCCGAATTTTTATCGGCGGCAGAGGGCAAAAGCGTAAAGGCGGTGGCGGGAATAGAGCTTTCCACCGATTACGGCGAAACCGAGCTTCATATACTCGGTCTGTTTATTAAGCCCGAGTGTTTCGCGCGGGTCGAAGAATTCGTGCGGATTCTTGTGAATAACAAGGAAAACAGCAACCGCGAGCTTATAAAAAGGCTTAACGACGCGGGGTACGATATAAGCTTCGATGAAATAAAGGCGAAAACCGCAAACGGTCGATTCAACCGCGCGCATATCGGCGAAGCGCTTACCGAAAAGGGCTACGTCAGCTCGATCGAAGAAGCGTTCGACACCCTGCTTGCGAAAAACAGCGAATATTACGTTCCGACCAAGCGTGTTGACGTTTTCGAAGCGATCGAATTTCTTAAATCGATCAAAGCAACCGCGGTGCTCGCGCATTCGTTTTTGGATCTGAACGAAGAGAAGCTGTGCGAATTTTTGCCGAAGGCAAAGGCGCATGGGCTCGACGCGATGGAAACCTATTATCTTAACTATAACGAAGAAACTATAAATAAAGCGTGCGAAATCGCAGACATACACAGACTTTTCCACAGCGGCGGAAGCGATTTTCACGGAGCGCGCAAGCCGAACATTCTGCTCGGCAGAGGCACAGGGGCTTATACCGTCCCGCACGAGATATACGAAAGGCTGAAAACACAAAATGAACTGTCCGATATATAAAAAATGCGGGGGCTGTCAGCTTCAGAATTTGACCTATGAAGAACAGCTTTCGCTTAAACAATCCAAAATAATAAAGCTTGTCGGCAGGTATTGCCATATCGATGAAATTATCGGAATGGAGCACCCCTACAATTACCGCAACAAAATATCGCGTGCGTTCGGATTCAGAAACGGCAGAATAATTTCGGGTATTTATCAATCCGCGTCCCGCCGTATCGTTCAAACCGATTCCTGTATGCTCGAGGACGTTTATGCCGATAAAATAGTAAAAACCCTGCGCGAGCTTTGCATTTCGTTCCGAATCAAATCCTACGACATAAACACCGGCAGGGGCTTTTTCCGCCACGCGCTGATTCGCCGTGCGGTCAACAGCGGCGAAACCATGGTGGTGCTCGTTACCGCCAAGGGCGATTTCCCGAAAAAGCGCGATTTTGTTAATGCGCTTCTGCAAAAGCATCCCGATATAACGACGGTCGTTTGGAATATCAACCCCACCGAAACACCCCTCTTTCTCGGCGAAAAGAGCGAAACGCTTTACGGCGAAGGCTATATAACCGAAAATCTTCTCGGCAACCGCTTCCGTATCAGCCCGCGCTCCTTTTATCAGGTCAACACCAAGCAGACCGAAATTCTTTATTCCAAGGTAATTGAATTTGCCGACCTTTCGGGCAGGGAAAAAATCATCGACGCATATTGCGGAACCGGCACTATCGGGCTAACGCTGGCGAGCAATGCGAAATCTGTTATCGGTGTCGAATCGAACCCCGATGCCGTTTCCGACGCGATAACCAACGCAAAGCTCAACGGGATAAAGAACGCAACATTCGTTGCCGCCGATGCGGGCGATTTTATGCAGGAGCTTGCCGAAAAGAACGAAAAAATCGATACCGTTATCACCGACCCGCCGCGCGCAGGCTGCAGTAAGCGTTTTATCGAATCGCTTCTTTCCCTCTCGCCGAAGAAAATCGTTTACGTTTCCTGTAACCCCGAAACGCTCACGCGCGACCTTTTTGCACTCCGCAAGGGCGGTTACAAAGTAAAAAAGATACAGCCGATAGATATGTTTCCTTTTACCGAGCATGTGGAATGCGTTGTGCAGCTTTGCCGCACAACGCAGTGATATAAATTCCTATCGAAATTTACGATATACGCTATCGCGCGCGATATGCCTTCGGCGCGATATGCCCTGCGGGGCGCGAGGGGAATTTATATCATATCGCAGGCGAATGTAATGAGCCTATATCGCAACCGAGCTATGAGAGGTTATATCGCATTTTGCATCGCAAAATATATCGCGGAGAAGTAACAACAAAAACAATCAACATAAGAAGGAGAAGCGGAAATGATCGAAATTCGCGGAAAAAATATAACGCTTCGCACGACTACACAAAAAGAAATGCGCGCGTTCTGGCGCAAGTATGAGCCCGAAAACAAAAACTGCGCCTATACGTACAGCGAAGAGGCGGCAGATAAGTTTTATTCCGAAAGCATCGAGCACGAGGACAGAAGCCAAACCGTCGGGGTATTCACAAAGACCGATGAAATAATAGGGCTTTTGACCTTTGAGCATATCGTTTATTCCGAAAACCGCTGTGATATTCTGATCGTTCTCGCAAACGAAGCCTGCCGCTGCAAAGGATACGGGACCGAAGCCCTGCTGCTTGCCAAAAAATACGCGAAGGAATGCCTTGAGCTCAAGCGCATTTACGCCGACGTTTCGGCAAACAATCTGCGTATGCGTGCGGTTATGAAAAAATGCGGCTTTCAGAACACCAAGACCTTTAAAGCCGATATGCCCGACGGAAGCGACAGACTGGTTTATTTTGCCCTGCTTTGATTGTTGATTTTTTATATCCGTTATTATATAATCAAATAAAATTACATAAAGGAATTTTTAAAATGGAACAGAGAAGAAGTAAGATCAACTACTACCTCGATATAGCGCAGACGGTTACCCGCAGGGGCACCTGCTTGAGAAAAAATTTCGGTGCGGTTATCGTTAAGGACGACGTTATCGTTTCGACCGGCTACAACGGCGCGCCCCGCGGAAGAGCAAACTGCTGTGATTTACAGTTCTGCCTGCGCGACAAAATGAATATTCCCCGCGGTGAAAGATACGAGCTTTGCCGTTCTGTCCACGCAGAAGCAAACGCGATAATTTCGGCGGCAAGAGAAAGAATGCTCGGCGCAGACCTTTATATGTGCTGTATCGACGGCAAAACGGGTGAATTGGTAAGCGGAACAACAAGCTGTCAGATGTGCAAAAGACTTGTTATAAACGCAGGCATAAGCCGCGTTATCGTGCGTGAAACCGAAAACGAATACACAATCTACAACGTTCAGGATTGGATCGATAACGACGACAGTCTTGGTCAGATCGGATATTAAAAAGAAAAAAGATAAGAGATAAGAACATGAAAAGAATTCTTGCATTTATGCTTGCCGCAATCACGCTTTTTCTCGTTGCCTGCAGCGGCGCAGAGCTTACAGACAGCGGCTTTATCGATACTGACACGGGTATCGAATATATCGAAGTCGAGCCGATGGGGCTTTATCCTATCGATCCCGGCGAGGAATTTCTCACCGTAAAATCGGGCGACACGAAAACCACCTATTACGAGGTATGGTTCGAATCGACCTCCCGCTTTCTCTGCTATGAAATCGAGGGCAACTACTTCCTTGTAAGAGCAAAAACGGTAAAGGAGCCCACCGTTACCGAATTCAATCCTATTGCGGCTTCTATCTATGCCGGTAACAACACGGTATATATCGATTCGCTCTACGCGAACAAGGAATATCTTCCCGAGGACAAGCAGGACGAGGATTACGTCGGCGAAAGCGAGCTCTGCAAGCTTATCGCAAGCTCTATCGAAACCGGCGAAGAGGTAAACGTACCCGTTACCGAGGATACGATCGAAAACCATTATTCGATCCGTCTGCTCTCGGCAGATTACCCCGGACTTTATTATCTCGTTTCCTTCTTTAAATACAACGGCAGATGCTTCCTGCGTGACGACCGCTTGGGCAAAACCGTTTATTCGCCCTATGACGTAAACGTGCGTATGGTCGGCGGCGCGATCGGCGAAGAGGACGAATCGGGAAGCGAAGTATGAGCATAATCTACCGCGCACCCGAAAACGAAAAAGAAATCAAAATGGCGGCAGAGCTCGAAAAAGACTGCCTTTCTACCGCTTGGAGCGAATCGCAGATAGCGAATCTTTCGGAATTTGCACATTATTTGTGCGCTGTCGAGGATTGCGAGGTTTGCGGAATCGCTTCGATGTATGCGGTTGCGGGAGAAGGTCAGATAATGAATATCGCCGTTTCGCAAAAATTCCGCAGACGCGGTATCGCAAACGGCTTGATGAACGAGCTTATTCTGCTTGCGAAAAGCAAAAATTGCGAAATAATAACACTCGAGGTCGCAGAAGACAATCAATCTGCGATAGCTCTTTATGAAAAATGCGGCTTTGCTGCTGTCGGGCGCAGAAAAGGCTTTTATAACGGCAAGGATGCGCTTATAATGGAGAAAATATTATGAAAATACTCGGAATAGAATCATCCTGCGATGAAACCGCGGCGGCTGTCGTCGAAGACGGCAGAAGGCTTTTATCGAGCGTTGTCGCATCGCAGATAGACATACACGCGGTATACGGCGGCGTTGTGCCCGAAATCGCTTCCCGCGCGCATACCGAAGCGATCTACGGTGTTGTCGAAAGCGCGCTCAATGAAGCGGGAATAACGATCGACGATATCGATGCGATCGCCGTCACCAACGCGCCGGGGCTTATCGGCGCACTGCTTACGGGACTTTCGTTCGCAAAGGGGCTCGCCCTTGCGACAGGCAAGCCGCTTGTTCCGGTTCACCATATACGCGGACACGTTGCGGCGAACTATCTCGTTCACGAGGAATTAAAGCCGCCCTTTGTTTCGCTGGTCGTTTCTGGCGGGCATACCTCGCTTATGCGCGTTGACGATTATACGCAGTACAGCCTTATCGGCCACGCGCGCGACGATGCGGCGGGTGAAGCCTTCGATAAGTGTGCACGCGTGCTCGGGCTTCCCTATCCCGGCGGTGCGGCGATGGACAGGCTTGCCGCTGTGGGCGATAAGAACAAGTACAAATTCACCGCGGGCTCTGTTGACGGTGCCGAATACGATTTTACCTTTTCGGGCTTGAAAACCGCGGTTATAAACCTTGTGCATCAGGAAACGACGCAGAGAGGCAGAATTATCGACGACGAATTCCGCGCCGACGTTGCCGCTTCCTTTACCAACGCGCTTATTAAAACGATAAACACAAGGCTCGAGCTCCTGCTCACGCGTGAGGGAGCGATGAATATCGTTCTCGCAGGGGGTGTCGCGGCGAACTCGCATTTAAGAAAGGCGGTTGCCGAAACTGCAGAACGGTTCGGCGCAAAGCTCTATTTGCCCCCCTTGAAGCTGTGCGGAGATAACGCGGCGATGATCGCTTCGCAGGGGTATTTTGAATTTTTGGCAGGCACAAGAGGCGGTACCGACCTCAACGCATTTGCGACAAAAAGCGTGTAATTTTAAACGCTTTTTAAACCCGATTTTTGCTCGGTTTACGCGTAATGTATATGACATAATGTTTTCATAACATTGTGGATAACTTGGTGGAAAATGTGGATTTCTCCACCACGACCAACCTAAAATCAAGCAAATTTCGCCCTTGTTATGTGGAAAACCCTGTGGACAATGTGGATAACACGGTTTCATAACGCGAAAATCCACACGAATTATGTCAACCCACACCCTGAATATTAAGATGTATTTATACATCGGAACGATACAAAAAAGGGGTTTTCGCAAAACGCAGAAAACCCCGATTTTTATGATTGGATATTTGGTTTTTATTTGTTGGTAAAGGTGTCCTCACCCGTGAGGAACTTTATGGAGCGTTCGACCGAATCCTTCGATTCGCCCCACGGCAGAGAATCGAAGCGGTAATCGAACTTTTTGCAGAAGAGCGAAATATCGTCCTTCAAGCTGTCGAGATAATCGGTCACCTTGCCGTTTGCCGCTTTAACAAGCTCTGCGTATTCCTCTTTGCCGAGCACTCGCTTCGCCGCGAGCATATATTCGCGGTAGTGCGGCAGGCAGAAGTAGCGCACGCCTTCGAACTCACGTCGGAATTCCTTTTCCTCGTTGAAAAGGTAGCAGGCGGTGATAAACATTTTTGCTATTTTATCCTCGATACGCTCGCAAACGTAGCAGGAGCCTTCAAGCGATTCGATACGTTCAACGCTTTTCGCCGCAATATCGCGCGAGAAAATGTTGCCCGTCTTCAGCTCCTTTTTGAGCGATTCGAGATGACTTTCGAGCATAAGCGCAAGCCCCAAACGGTTTTTCATCCCGAACATTTTATTGAAATGGCGTTTGCAAAAGCCGAGCTTGTTGGTTTCGCTTCGCACGTCGGGCTCCATCATCGAAGCGCCGAGAATTATATCGAGCTCATCGCGCTCCAATTTTTCGAAAAGCGCGCAGAACGGACATTTATCCTTGTGCTCCGAAAACGCCTCGGTGACGGGTATTGTATAAATATGCTCTTTCAAGGTCTTCTCTCCTTAAGCTTTCATTCTATCTTTTATATTCTACATTAATTTCTTTCAAATTACAAGAGCAAGCATGAAATTAACAACGATCAGCAACAATCTTCTTTTAACCGAATGCGAAAACTTCGACCCATTCGTTTCCTGCGAATGCGGTCAGTGCTTCCGTTTCGAGCGTATCGACGATAACGAATACCTGCTTTACGCCTGCGGAAGAGGACTGACTGTAAAAAGGACCGAGCAGGGCTGGCTTTTTTGCGATATAACCGAAGAGGAATTCAAGAATAGCTTTATTACCTATTTCGACCTCGAACGCGATTACGCGGCGATAATAGATTCCTTTTCGAACGATAAAAATATCGCACGCGCGGCAAAATCGGGCGGCGGAATACGCATTTTCCGTCAGGACGGCTGGGAAACGCTTATTTCTTTTATTATATCCGCAAACAACAATATCCCGCGCATAAAAAAGATAATCAATTCGCTGTGCTGTCTTTTGGGCGAGGAGCGCAACGGCTGTTATTCCTTCCCCACGCCCGAAAAAATAGTCAACGCGGGCATAGAAGGGCTTGCGCCGATAAAGGCGGGCTTCCGTGCGAAATATATTTACGATGCCGCGTGCAAGGTCGTATCGGGCGAGGTTTCGCTCGAATACGTAAAGGACTGCGGATATATGCAGGCACTCGCCGAGCTTAAAAAGATAAAGGGTGTCGGCGATAAGGTTGCAAACTGCGTTTTGCTGTTCGGGTTCGGATATTACGAAGCGTTCCCGATCGACGTTTGGGTAAAGCGCGTTATCGAAAAATATTACGGCGAAGGCTTCGACCCGACCGTATTCGGCGGCTATGCGGGTATCGCACAGCAATATCTGTTTTACTATGAGCGCAACGTTTTGTCAAAGGAGGCAAGCGAATGAGCAAGTCAATAAAACGCATTATCGGCTTTATTTTACCGTTTACCGCGGTAAGCCTGCCGTTTGCCGTTACCTCTCTTATCACACACAATATATTTTTGCGCTGTACCGCTATCGCAATTTCGATTTTGGCGATATATATCTATGCAAAGGGGCTTCACCGCGAGGATTTCGACCCCGATTCGAACGTTCAGAAATCGGTTTTCGCTTTTCTTTTGGTGATATTCGTTCTTCTTTCCCTCTTTATCTGCGCGGTCAGTATCGAATCGGAATGGCTTCACGCCTATCCGCTCGAAAAAAAGGTAGACGATTACGGCTGTTACCCCCAAATGTTCGACGCATTCCAAAAGGGACAGCTTAATATCGATACCGAATACGATTTATCTATTCTCGAACGGCTGGAAAACCCATACGACACTGCCGCAAGGCGTGCCGCGACGGGCGAAAAATACGGTCCGACCTGGGACAGAGCCTATTATAACGGCAAGCTTTATTCCTATTTCGGCATCGCGCCGGTCGTATTCCTTTATTACCCCGCGTATTTTCTTACGGGCAGGGTGCTTTCGGATGCGCTTGCCGCCGCGGTTATGACCGCCGTTTCGGCGATTTTTATGGCACTTATAATCCGCAAGCTCTGCGAGCGTATGAACAAAAAGCCGCCGTTTTTGCTGATGCTTTCTGTCGCCTTTGCGCTTCCCTGCGGTGCGCTTTTATGGTCTACCGAAACCTGCGCGAACTTTTATCATCTTGCGGTGCTTTCGGGTATTTCCGCAATCTGCGGTGCCTTTTACCATATTTTAAAGGCAGACGAAAGCGCAGGCGCTTGGCGCAAGCTTCATTTCGCCTTTGCGGGTATATGCGTCGCGGCGACCGTTGCTTCCCGTCCGAATTTGGTGATATATATATTCATCGCGCTTCCGCTTCTGCTTTCGATAATCAAAAACCGTCCGTTTGGAGTAAAGAGCCTGCTTTGCGATATTGCGGCGTTCTGTGTTCCGATGATTTCGCTTGGAATACTTATAATGCTTTATAACAACGCCCGCTTCGGCTCGCCGTTCGATTTCGGCGCGAATTATCAGTTAACGCTTACCGATACCTCGACCTATTCGTTATCGGGCGCGCTCTTCCTTCCCTCTCTTTACCATTTCTTTATCCAGCCGCCGCATATAGACGACGCGTTCCCCTACCTGCACCCCGCGACAAGACGCTTCGCCGAATATTCGGTAGAGCGAATGGTCTATACCGACCGCTCGGTCGGCTCGCTCTTTTTCCCGATAACCTGGGGCGTTGCGCTTATTCCTACGCTCTGGCGCGAAAACAAGCGTCAGATTCTTTCGGCATTAATCGCATTTCTTTGCACGGTGTTCCTCGCCTTCTTCGACCTTTGCTACGGCGGCGTGCACCTGCGTTATTCTGCGGATATTATGTTTATTCTCGCGCTGTTGGGCGGATATCTGTTGCTGTACAGCGTCGGCAAAACGAAAAAGGGCGGCGCTTTCCGCAAAATCCTTTATACCTTTGTCGCCGTGCTCTGTATTCTTACGGTAATCACCGAGCTTCCGCTTATCTTCGATAACGAACGCGATATGATAATG
>JAZTXJ010000104.1:0-3802 GCA_045636285.1 Eubacteriales bacterium | reverse complement strand
AACAATTCAATTAAGGGAACATATAAAATTATCGAAATAACATAACCGTTGCCCAATCGTATCATTTTTGCCGTAAATGCACCGTTTGTCGACGCGGACCGTCGAGGACGCCGGTCCCTACAAATGTCAATCGGTGCTCGACTATAAAAAACAAGAGAACCCTTTTTACAAAAAGGTTCTCTGTTTGCAAATTTTATCGGGAAAGCGAAAATGTACCTGTAATCCTTTAAAGCTGAACGTCGAACAGCACGGTAATAATCATCGGGCGGTGCTTTGTGCGCTTGCGGGCGTATTCGGCAACGTCCTCGCGCAGACGGGAGCGCAATATTTCCATATCGTCAACACCCTTTGCGAAGCTTCGGATCAGCGATTGGCGCGCACATTCTGTTATTCTGCCGATCAGGTCTTCGTTTTCCTTTTCATAAACAAACCCGCGCGAAATCACCTCGGGATCGATCGAAATGCACATACAGTCGAGGTCGACACCCGCCGATACGATAATAACGCCGTCCTCGGAAAGACGCTTTCTGTCGCGCAGGACGACACCGTTCACGCCGGCAAGCAGGCTTCCGTCAACCATAACCGAGCCGGCTTCTACCGTTTCGGTCGGCTTTATGCTGCGTTTGCTCATTTCGAAAACCCTGCCGATTTCGGGAATAAAGATATGGCTTTCGTGGGTTCCCATTTCATGCGCGAGGTCCGCGTGTGCAACAAGGTGCTTGTATTCGCCGTGTACCGGCATAAAATATTCGGGCGAGGTAAGCGCGTGAATAAGCTTTAATTCCTCGCGGCAGGCGTGTCCCGAAACGTGAACGTCGTAATTGCTGTAAGTAATAACGTCGGTTCCGCGCTTGTAAAGCTCGTTAATGATTTTGGTTATAAGCTTTTCGTTGCCGGGGATAGCCGAAGACGAGAGCACGACAAGGTCGTTATAGCCGAGGCTTACCTGATTATGCTCGCCGAACGCCATACGGTAGAGCGCGCTCATCGGTTCGCCCTGACTGCCCGTGGTGACGAGCGTTACGCGTTCGGGCGGGAGCTTGCGAACGTCGTTGAGGTCGATCATAATATCCTCGGGAACGCGCAAATAGCCGAGCTTGACCGCCGCGCTTACAAAGTTCTGCATACTTCTGCCGCTAATTGCGACTCTTCTGCCGTATTTTTCGGAAGCGTTGATTATCTGCTGAACGCGGTGAACGTTCGAAGAGAAGGTTGCGATAACCACACGGCGCGATTCGTTGTTGAAAATTCTGTCGAAGCTTTCGGCAAGACTGCTTTCGCTGGGGGTATAGCCGGGGCGTTCCGCGTTCGTGCTGTCGCACAGAAGAAGCTTAATGCCCTTTCTGCCGAGCTCGGCAATGCGGGGAAGGTCGATCATTTTTTCGCCGACGGGGGTATAGTCCACCTTGAAGTCGCCCGTATGAAGAATTCTTCCGCAGGGGGTGGTAATGCACATAGCGCAGGCATCGGGCATAGAATGGTTTACTCTTATAAATTCGGTTTCGAAGCAGCCGAGCTTGATATTGTCGCCCGCGCGTACCTCGCAAAGCTTTGCGTTTCTTATTCCGTGCTCGGAAAGCTTGCCTTCGAGAATGCCTACCGTGAGCCTTGCCGCAAAAACAGGCACGTTCGGGAATTTCTGAAGAAAATAGGGCACTGCGCCGATATGGTCCTCGTGTCCGTGTGTGATAAGCAGACCGCGAAGCTTTTCGACGTTGTTTTCGAGATATGTGAAATCGGGGATAACGAGATCGATACCCAGCATATCGTCTTCGGGGAAGGCGACACCGCAATCGACGATTATAATATCGTTGCCGTATTCAAACGCGGTACAGTTCATTCCGATTCCGTCAACACCGCCGAGGAATATCACTTTTACTTTCGGATTTTTGCTTTTTGACATATATCTGTATCCTCTCAAAGATCTGTTGCTCATATAACTATATTATATATTATATTACTCTTAAATATTTGTCAAGAAGAGAAATATCGCATAAACTGTATTGTAAAGCACTTGACATTTAGTTTTTATGATGTTATCATTAATTTGTGTAACTTTGAACATAAACCGAAAGGTGTTTGGATATATGGATAAGCTTTGCATTTCGGGGGGCAGACCTCTTTTAGGAAGCATTAATATCGGCGGTATGAAGAACGCCGCTCTCCCTATTATTTTTGCCACTATTTTGGTAAATGATGTCTGCGTTTTGGAAAATCTTCCCGATGTCAGCGATATTAAAACCGCGCTCGAAATTTTGCGCCGTATGGGTGCCGAAATAAAGGAGCTCGGAAAGAATACCTTCAGTATCGATACCCGCCCCGTGCACAGCAACAGCGTTCCGCTCGATCTTGCTCGCAATATGCGCGGCTCTTATTACGTGCTCGGTGCAGAGCTCGGCAGATTCGGCAGATCGTTCACCGCGCTTCCCGGCGGCTGTAATCTCGGCGCGCGTCCTATCGACCAGCACATAAAGGGCTTCGAAGCGCTCGGTGCAAACGTCAACTGCACGTCGGGCATAAGCTGTTACACCGAAACACGTCTTCAGGGTGCATCGATTTATATGGACGTTGCTTCGGTCGGCGCAACCGCGAACATTATGATTGCCGCCGCTACCGCCGAAGGTATGACGGTTATCGATAACGCCGCGCGTGAACCGCATATCGTTGACCTTGCCAACTTTTTGAACTCCTGCGGTGCAAACATTTCGGGCGCAGGTACCGAGGTTATCAAAATCCGCGGTGTAGATAAGCTTTACGGCGGTACCTATGCAATAATCCCCGATATGATCGAAGCGGGCACATATATGATCGCCGCCGCCGCAACCAAAGGCGACCTTACAATTAATAACGTTATCCCCCGCCACCTCGAAGCCACCACGAGAAAGCTTCTCGAAATGGGTGTGGACGTCGAAGAGGGCGACGATTACGTTCGCGTTTCCTGCAACGGTACACTCAAAAAGGCGCGTGTAAAGACCGATTTCTATCCCGGCTTCCCGACAGATATGAACCCGCAGTTCTGCGTGCTTTTGTGTCTTGCCGAAGGACACAGCGTTCTTACCGAAAGCGTTATGGATTTCCGCTTTAAATACACCGATGAGCTTATCCGTATGGGTGCGAAGATCACGGTGCAGGGAAGAGATGCACATATCGAAGGAATTCCCTCGTTCCGCCCCGCAAACGTTCGCGCTGTCGACCTGCGCGCAGGTGCGGCAATGGTTATCGCGGCGCTTTCCGCGGCAGGCACCACCGTTATCGAGGATATTTACCATATCGAACGCGGATACGAGGATATGGTCGGCAAGCTCCGCTCCGTCGGCGCAGATATAAAGCGTATAAGCGAAAGAATTTAATGAACGGCTAAATTGTATGAACAAGGAAAATGATTTAATTGCAACGTGTGATGAATGCGGAAGCGAGTATTTAAAATCAATGTCCCAAATGACTGCACTTTGTCCTGAATGCTCGCACATTTTATATGGGTACGAAAATTGCAATCATAAATTCAAAGATGGTAAATGCATTTTTTGTTTTTGGGATGGGAGCAGAAGCGAATATATTAAATCGTTGATTGTAAATGATGATTTGCATTAAAGTTCCTCTTTTCGCAGAAACATAATCAAGTCGCGAAGTTCCAATTTGCAGAACAGAAAACCCCGACAGCTTTAGCGTGATGTCCTTAACGGACAATCACGCAGTCAAATCCGTCTTCGACGGATGAAATCCACCTGCGGTGGGTGAAATCGCTTACGCGATGAAATCCTGCTTCGCAGGGAGGAGGAAGACGGATTTGATTTCATCCAAG
>JAZTXJ010000103.1:0-11215 GCA_045636285.1 Eubacteriales bacterium | reverse complement strand
ATCGTTGCTGCGCTCGGCGGTCTCGCTTATGCAATGTTCAACTTTTTCTCGGTCAAGAAACTCGAAGAAGGTACCGACAGAATGCAGGAAATCGCTTCTGCTATCCGCGTCGGTGCAAATGCCTTCATCTCTTATGAGTATAAAATTGTTGCTATCGTTGCTGTTGTTGTAGCAATTTTACTCGCTTTCGTTATCTCTTGGTCTGCAGCCGTTGCATTTATCATCGGTGCAGTCATGAGTGGCTCCGCAGGTTGGGTTGGTATGAAGATCGCAACCTATGCAAACGTTCGTGTTACCAACACCGCACGTACCTCCAAATCGCTTTCCAACACCCTTAAGGTTGCTTTCAAAGGCGGCTCGGTTATGGGTCTTTGCGTTTCCGGTTGTGCATTGCTCGGTATCTTTATCGTATTCCTTATATTCGGTGTTTGTCTCGGACAAATCGATGCTGAATATGTTCACGAACAGGCTGCATCCTGCAAGAGCATTCTCGGCATGATTAACGAAAACCTCAACTTCGGTGCAAGTTTCACCATGACTCTTTCGGGTTACGCTCTCGGTTGCTCGATCATCGCAATCTTCGCACGTATCGGCGGCGGTATCTACAACAAAGCTGCTGACATGGGTGCTGACCTTGTTGGTAAAACCGAAGCTCACATTCCCGAAGACGACCCCAGAAACCCCGCTACCATCGCTGACAACGTTGGCGACAACGTAGGTGACGTTGCAGGTCTCGGCTCCGACCTTCTTGAAAGTTATGTCGGCGCACTTCTTTCGGGTACTATTCTTGCTATCGAACTTTTCGCTAAACACGTATTCGGCGGTACAGAATTGCTCACCGCAATGATTTACTTCCCCCTTGCATTTGCTGCAGTAGGTCTTATCTCCTGCGTTATCGGTATTGCTTCTCTCTTCGTTCGTAAGAAACTTTCCGATAATCCTCACAAGGAACTCAATGGCGCAACCTACATTTCCGCAATACTCACCATGGTATTGGGCGCAGTTGTTGCTTATCTCTCCTTTGCACAGTTTGGTGGCAAGGACGTTACCGACGACCTCGGAAACACCCTTTCTATCTTCGAATCCGTTGAATTCCATATCGGTTGGATTTCTCCTTGGGTTGCTGCCGCTATCGGTATCCTTGCAGGTATCGTTATCGGTAAGATTGCAGAATACTACACTTCTTACGATTACAAACCCACAAAAGAACTTTCCGCTGCATCGGCAGAAGGCTCTGCTCTCACCATTACTCAGGGTCTTTCGCTCGGTATGATCTCCTGTATGCTTCCCTGCGTAGTTCTCGGTGTTGCAATTTACGGTTCGTACCTCCTTTCCGGTATGTACGGCGTTGCTGCTGCTGCTATCGGTATGCTTTCCTTCGTTGCTACCACCGTTTCGGTTGACGCTTACGGTCCTATCTCGGACAACGCAGGCGGTATCGCAGAAATGTCTTACCTTGATCCCAGCGTACGTGAAATCACCGACGAACTTGACGCAGTAGGTAACACCACCGCTGCTATCGGTAAGGGATTTGCAATCGGTTCTGCTGCACTTGCAACCCTTTCGATGATGACTTCTTACATCTTCGCATATACCGACGCTCCCGAAGTTGCACACTATACCGAAGGTGCTCTTGACAAGATCGCGCTCAACGCTATCGAACCTGCAGTTCTCGTTGGTTGTATTGTTGGTGCCGCACTTCCCTTCATGTTCTCCGGTATGCTTATCAACGCTGTTGCTAAGGCTGCTAGAAAGATGGTTGAAGAAGTACGCCGTCAGTTCAGAGAAATCAAGGGTCTTATGGAAGGCGAAGTTCTCCCTGACTACAAGACTTGTATCGAAATCTCCTCGCAGGGCGCTCTTAAAGAAATGCGCGTTCCCGCAATCTTCTGTATCGCATTCCCTGTTGTTTGCGGTTTCATCTTCGGTGCTGAATTCGTTGGTGGCGTTCTCGTTGGCGCAACCATTTCCGCTATCATGCTCGCACTCTTCTGCGGTAACTCGGGCGGTGCTTGGGATAACGGTAAAAAATACATCGAAATCGGCGGTGTAGAAGGCGAAAAGAAGGGCGGTTCCGCTCACGACGCTGCAGTTGTCGGCGATACCGTTGGTGACCCCTTGAAGGATACCGTTGGACCTTCTCTCGACATTCTTATCAAGATCATGAGCACTATCTCGCTCGTTACCGTTGCTGCGTTTGCAGAAAACAATCTGCTCTCGTTGTTCAACCTCTAATATTGATAAAAGAATAACGTTAACGCGTCGGCTTTTTAGGCCGACGCGTTATTTTTGTTCATGTGTTGCACAATTATATATATATGAATTTGTAATTTTTCACAAATAGATAAAATGCTCTTGATTATTTGTTGATTCGGTGTTATAATTATCCATAACTAATGCTGGAATTTTATGTCCGGAGGTAACTATGAAAAAATTTCTTTCTCTCATGCTTTGTCTTATCTTCTGCCTCGGCGCGCTTGTCGGCTGCGGCGGTCTCAGTGAAGACGAAAAGGGTGCGAACGTTCGTATGTTTCTCACCGACTACCCCTACACGCTCGACCCCGCTGTAGTTCAGCTCAACAGCGACGTCGAACAGATCCTTTCGCTTATTTTCGAACCTCTCGTTACCATCGATGAAGACGGCGAAATTCAGCCCGCTCTTGCTACCGAATGGTACTACAAATACGACGAAATATATCAGCTTCACAAGATGTATTTCGAGCTCAAGGAAACCAAATGGAGCGACAACCGTGCAGTAAGCGCGGATGACGTTATCTATGCTTGGAGAAGAATCCTTTCTCCCGAAACCGACAGCCCCTATGCTTCGCTCCTCTTCGCTATCAAGGGCGCAAGAGACGTTAAGTCGGGTGTCGGCACTATCGACGACCTTGGTCTTGCGGCGGTTGACGATACCCTGCTCGAAGTTACCTTCGAACACGAATACGACGTTGACCTTTTCGTTGAACAGGTCGCTAACATTCACCTCGCTCCCCAGCGCGAAGATATCGTAACCCGTTACGAAAAATCCGGCGAAGACTGGGCAGGCAGCGCGGCTAACATCGTCTGCAACGGTCCCTTCCGTATTCAGACCATGGATATGCCCCGTGAAAAGAGAGAAGGCGAAGAAGACTTCAGCGGTAAGTTTGCAAGCAAGCTCGTTCTCGAACGTAACGCATACTATATGCGCGATGCAGAAAAGGACGACCTCGATGAATACGTTCTTCCCTACCGTATAACCTGCTATTATATGGAAGGTCAGCTCGATTATTACGAAGATGCGCTCAACAAGACCCAGGAAACCTTCCAGGCTGACCGCTTCAACTCGGGCGAGCTCTACTTCCTCAGCTCCTTCGACGCACAGACCTACGAATACTACAAGAAGGATCTCGAAACCCAGCAGACTCTCAACGGCTATTCCTTCTACTTCAACACCGCAAACGAACTCCTTAGCGACGCAAACGTCCGCAAGGCTCTTTCGCTCGCGCTTGACAGAAACGAAATCACCCAGAACGTAACCAAAACCGGCGAAGTTCCCGCAACCGGCTACGTTCCCAACGGCGTATTCGATACCGACAGAAAGTCTGATTTCCGCGAAGCAGGCGGCAACCTTTACAACACCTCTGCCGATAAGGAAGGCGCAAAGGCGCTTCTCGGCGGTAAGAAGGGCAAGCTCACCGTTACATACCTCATTCCTCAGAACGCATACACCGTAAAAACCTACGGCAGAAAGATCAACTATGCGAACGTTTATGAAGACGTAGCTAAGGCGGCAGGCTCTTATTGGGAAGGTCTCGGCTTCACTATCGAATACCGCGGTCTTAACCCCGATGAATACAGAACCGCACTCATCAACAGAGATTACGACATTATCGGTGTGAACATCGTTAGCGGCTCGGTAGACGCGTTCAGCTATCTCGCTCCCTTCGCAAAGGAATACAGCGGCTCGAGCGTAATCGTTAACAACGATACCACCTCTATCGAAGAAATCTTCAACACCCACTACACCAACATCGACAACGCTGATTACAGCAAGCTTATCACCGATGCACTCAACGCATCCACCCGTGCAGACCGTACCAACCTTCTCCACCAGGCAGAACAGAAGCTCGTTAACGAGCTCTGCCCCGCAACGATGGTATTCTGGTACAGCAGAAGCTTTGTTGCAAACGACAAGATGATCGGCGGCTACGAAACCGACAGCTGGTTCGGCTACGTTAACTTCACCGACCTCAAGCTTGACGACTGGCGCGACGTTAACGCAAGCGAAGATGCAGTAAGCACCGCAAGAAACCCCGAATAATCGCAAAGCTAATAACGGAGTCGCAAAAGCGGCTCCGTTTCTTTTTTTACAACTGCAAAAGCAAGGCGGCGGCGAGCAACGCCACCCCGAAATTCCTGTCGGACACAAAAAAGCAAAGCAGTGCAAATAAAACAAAGATTAATTTTGCGGCATACGATGCGGCGGAGCAGACAGGCTCCGTCGCCTTTCTTTTGTGTGCAAGCAGGCAATAAAGCGCCTTGCCGCCATCGAGCTTGCTTGCGGGCAGTAGGTTAAAAGCACCGAGCACAAGGTTTACCGCCGCACCGAAAAGCGCATATACGTTTTTTGTTGCAAAAAACAAAGCCGCGCATACCGCCGAAGCCGAAAGCGAAGCGATCGGGCCCGAAACGGCAATAACCGTTTCGTCGCGGTAGGGTATCCCCTCGGGCACCTCGATAAGCGCACCCATCGGCAGTATATCAATTCTACGCACACGGTAGCTTAACAGCTTAAGCGCAAGCAGATGTCCGCACTCGTGCCATAGCGCCGAAGCGAGTATTACCGAAAAGGGCGCTATCCCTTCCGTCCAAAGCATAACGATAAGCGTCGGCAGAGCAAGCAGCGACAGCCGAAGCCTTATTCGCGGAAAAAGTAAAAACATATTAAAGCCAGCCGTTTACAATATTGAACAGCCCGCGGATTCCGCCAAGCTCGCCGTTTGCAAAAACGCTTACCGCTTCGCTCGGCAAAAGAAACAGCGAAGCCGCCCCGACACAAAGCCCGATACCTATTGCAAGCCTTATTTTTTCGGTGGTTCCTTTTAAAGAGATAACAGGTTTTTTCAAAATTAATTTTCTCCCCTTTATATTGTGACAAAATATCCCACGCGCTTTTATTTATAATAAAGCCGCGGGGTGTTTTTTATGTATGACGAAAGCATTGTGATTTATTCCGATATACTTTTTCTTATTAATTTTTCGCTCGATTATCTATCGCTTTTTATCGCGGGGCGTCTGCTTCACCGCGGCGCACGAGTGCGGCGTCTGCTTTTGGGCGCGCTTATCGGCGGTGTGTATTCCTTCGTTCCCTATCTGTTCGAAATGCCGATATATCTTTCGCTCCCCTTGAATATTGCGTTCGCCGCGATAATGTGCCTTACAGCCTTCGGGTTCGGTTCGTGGAAGAGCTTTGGTATTGCAACGCTCACCTTTACCGTTTCCTCGGCACTTCTTGGCGGGCTGATAACGGCGGCTTACTCGATTATCGGCGGTTACCACGAAAACGTTTATTCCGAGGTAAGCGCGATTTCGTTTTGCGTTATCTGCGTGATTTCGGCGGCGGTTGCGCTTTCCTATGGGCTTATATGCCGCAAAAGGCTCGATACCCGTTCGGCAGAGGTGAGAATTACCCTGAATAGCGGCAACGCGGTAAGAGTGCGCCTGCTTTGCGACAGCGGAAACCTTGTTACAGAGCCGTTTTCGGCGCTTCCCGTAATCGTGCTTTCCTCTGCCTGCCTTCCGCCGCCGTACGATAACCCCGATTCCGAGCTCTTTCCCCTGCCGATACGCGCAATCCCCTTTTCGACAAGCGCTGGCAGAGGGTGCTTTCTCGGATTCCGCCCGCAGAGCGCAGACCTGCTCCTGCCCGCACGCAAGCCGAAGCCGATAGAGGCATACGTAGGCATAGACACCGAACGGAAAAGCTATTCGGGATACGACGGTCTTATCCCCGCAAGCTTATTATAAAGGAGAAGAACGATGACAGAACGTATCAGCTTGGTTATTCATTGGATAAAAGAGGTTTTGGGGATCGGCGACGAGCTGTTTTACGTCAACGGTCCGCAAACGCTTCCGCCGCCGCTCACGCACGAGGAGGAGGCGGAGCTTATCGAACGGCTGGAGCAGGATGAGGGCGCGAAGAAAATACTTATCGAGCGCAATCTGCGCTTGGTCGTCTATATCGCGCGGAAATTCGAAACGGCTTCTCTCGGTATCGAGGACCTCGTATCGATCGGCACGATTGGGCTTATAAAGGCGATAAACACCTTCCGATGCGACCGCCAGATAAAGCTTGCGACCTACGCTTCGCGGTGTATTGAAAACGAAATACTTATGTTCCTGCGCAAAAACACGGGCGCAAAGGCGGAGCTTTCGCTCGATGAGCCGCTTAATATCGATTACGACGGCAACGAGCTTTTGCTTTCCGACGTGCTCGGCACCGAAAACGATTACGTTTATAAAAGCATCGAGGAAAGCGAGGACAAAAAAATGATACGCCGTGCGATAGCGGGGTTAAACAAGCGCGACAGACAGATAATCGAGCTCCGCTACGGAATAAACCGCGGGGGCAACGAGCTTACTCAAAAGGAGGTTGCCGATATTCTCGGAATATCGCAAAGCTATATTTCGCGGCTCGAAAAGAAGATAATAGTACAGCTCAAGGAGTTCCTTACAAGTCAAAACTATTGACATAAAACCTTAAAAAGTGTATACTTATGTTAATATAAAGAAAGGAGGTTATTGTATTTTAGGGTTATTTAAAAGAGATAACGCGAAGGAAGCGAACGCTTCGTCATCGTTGCCGAAGGCGGTTGCCTTTGTCGATTACGAGCATTGGTACATATCGCTCAAAAACAATTACGGACTCGCACCCAATATAAAGGGCTGGTTCGAGGACCTTAATTCCAAATTCAATCTTGTTGAAGTCAACTTTTTCGCGGATTTCTCACACAAAAGTCTTGCCGACGAGATAGGACGTATCCGTCTGTTCTCGAACAAGATAATCGATACCCGAAGCCCGAACGGAGTCAAAAAGGATTTCACCGATTTTATAATTCTCGACAATATGTATCAAAAGGCACTTTCATCGGACGATATCGAGGTTTTCATCCTCTTCTCCGGCGACGGACACTTCAGCTCGGTTACATCGTTTTTAAAGAATTTTTATCACAAGCAGGTTGTCGTCTATGGCGTAAACGGCTCTTTTTCGAAGCAGCTGCGCGAAACCGCCAACAGCTTTTATACCTTACCGACCGAGCAGGATATAAACGGAAGCTTTTACAGCACGATATTCGATTATCTTAAAACCAGCCAGCACCCGAATTTAAACGAAGCGATAGAGTTTGCGGTCAAAAAGCACCGCGGAGTCCCCAAGCAAAAAATAGCGGCAGCTATGAAAACGCTTATGGAAAATGACATTATTTCGGAAAGGGCTATCGCCAATTCAAAGGGCAAAAAGCAAAAACTGCTGTTCGTAGATTGGGAAAAAGCCGAAAAATATATGAATTCGGTAAATGAATTTTAAAAAAGCTATTGTAAACGCGCAATAATTGTGGTATAATACCACCATAAAGAACAGTAAGCTATCAAGAGAGGGTGCAAGCCCTCTCTTGAGTCTTGAATGGAGGATTTATGGCAGAAGCAAAGAAAAAGGCGGCAAAAGCCAACCCCAAAAACATTGCCGAAAAGGTACGCACCGCGGTAGAAGAGGTTATTATCGGCGCGGGCTATTCGCTTTGGGACGTTTCTTATTATAAAGAAGGCCCCGAAATGATACTCGAAATATCTATCGATAAGCAGGGCGGTATTTCGATAAACGACTGCTCCGCCGTTACAAGACTTATCGAACCGATTATCGATGAGCTCGATCCGATCGAAGAAAGCTATTGCCTTCAGGTTTCGTCGGCGGGCACGGTAAGACCGCTCGATAAGGACGAGCACATTCGCTTCGCCTGCGATAACAAGCTCAACGCCGTTATCGGTCTTTACGTCGCTGTTGACGGAAGCAAGGAATTTGCCGGCGTTATCGAAGAATACGACGGCGAAAAGCTCACGCTCGTAAACGGTGAAGAAAAGCATATTTTCGATAAAAAACAAATTTCAAAGATAAATGCCGAATTCGAAACCGAAATCGAATCGGTCGAAGAAAACGAGGAGAAGGAAGATGAATAAGGAACTGTTCGAAGCACTTGACGTGCTCGAAAAGGAAAAAGGTATTTCCAAGGATTATATGATCGAAAAGATCGAAGCCGCTTTGCTTTCGGCTTTCCGCAAGGAAAACGCAGGCAACGAAAACGCTCGCGTTAAGCTCGATCCCGTAAAGCAGGACGTTAAGCTTTACAAGCAGCTTACCGTTGTTGAAGAGGTTATCGACGAAGCGACCGAAATTTCGCTCGAGGACGCACAGCGCAAATCCAAGAGATATAAAATCGGTGACGTGTTCGAAATCGAGCTCAAAACCAAAAACTTCGGCAGAATCGCGGCACAGGCGGCAAAGCAGGTTATTATTCAGGGTATCCGCGAAGCAGAACGCGGAAATATGATCCGCGAATACGAAGAAAAGAAGGAAGAAATCGTTTCTGCGGTTGTTATCCGCGTTGATCCGACCACCGCAAACGCAACGCTCGAAATCGGCAAGAACGAAATGGTTCTCTTCCGTAACGAACAGATCCCCGGCGAAACGCTTCAGGTCGGCGACAGAATTAAGGTATTCATTACCGAAATCAAAAAAGAAACCCGCGGCCCCAGCATTATTCTTTCCCGTATACATCCCGGTCTTGTTACCCGTCTGTTCGAGCTCGAGGTTCCCGAAATCAAGGACGGCATCGTAGAAATCAAGCGTGTCGCACGTGAAGCGGGCAGCCGTACCAAGATCGCAGTCGTTTCGAACGACGAACGTGTAGACGCTATCGGCGCCTGCATCGGCCCGAAGGGCGCAAGAAAGAACAATATCACTTCGGAGCTCTTCGGCGAAAAGCTCGATATTATTCCTTACAGCGAAGATACCGAAGCATTTATCAGCGCGGCACTTGCGCCCGCAACCGTAGAATCGGTCGTTAAGCTTCCCGATTCCGAACGCTCCTACCGTGTAACAGTTGCAGAAGATCAGCTTTCTCTTGCTATCGGCAGAGAAGGTCAGAACGCAAGACTTGCGGCAAAGCTTACCGGCTTCAAGATCGATATTAAATCGACACGCGCCGCTTCCGAGGAATAATTTTTCGGAGGGATAGTCTTGGCTGAAAAGAAAACACCGATGAGAAAATGTGTCGGGTGTAACGAAATGAAGGACAAACGCGAGCTTATCCGTATCGTACGCAGTAACGAAGGCGTTATGAACGTCGATACGACCGGCAAGATGTCGGGCAGAGGCGCATATATTTGCAAATGCGTTGCCTGCTTCGACAGTGCTGTAAAGGCAAAGCGCTTGGAGCGTGCCTTCAAAACCAAAATACCCGATGAAATCTACCAAGCGTTAAGAACGGCATTGGGAGATAATTGCTGAAAGAGGGAGTGAAATTCTTGAAAAAGAACACCTTGGGCGTTATCGGACTTGCGGCAAGAGCAAGAGCAATAGCAATAGGCACCAACAACGTGCTCGAAGCGGTGAGAAGCAAAAAAGCAAAGCTTGTGCTCATTGCGAGCGACGTTTCGGAAAACACGCGCAAGTCACTTACCGATAAGACTGCATATTATTCGGTTGCTTCCGAACAGATCGACATTACCGCAACAGAGCTCGGCAGATCGGTCGGTCACAGCAACACTGCTGCAATCGCCTTTACCGATGAAAATTTCATAAAGGCTTATAAAAAAAGCCTGTCGAGCGAAAACTGAAAGCCGACCAGAAAAGAGGTATTAATATATGGCAACAACGAGTGAGAAATACAGAATAAACGCGCTGGCGAAGGATTTTGACGTTAAAAGCAAGGATCTTATCACCATTCTCGAAGAAGCCGGCTTCGCAGGGAGAACACACATGGCGGTTCTCGACGAAGACGAGCTTTCGATAATTTTCGAAACTCTTACACAAAGAAACCAGGTAGACATCACCGCATTCTTCAAGGAATACGACGATAAAAAGAACGCAAAGAAGGAAGAACAGCGCAAGGTTCAGGAAGCCGCACGCGCCGCCGCAGACGAAGAAAAGCGCAAGAAAAAGGCGGAAAAGGGCGTTCAGCAGCAGCCCCAGAAAAAGCGCTCGCGCGATGAGGTTCGCGTTGTAGATACCCGCGGCACCTCGAACGTAGACCTTTCGAAGTACGACGATAAGATTCTCAGCTACGATAACGTCGTACCCGAAACACAGACAAGCGTTCAGAAAATAAAGAAAAAGAACAAGTTCCAGGATCAGCAGAAGGGCAAAAAGGCGTTCGATAAGAGCCGCCAGCAGCAACAGCAGAAGCAGCAGCAAAAGCCGAAGCCCGTTCAGCTTAAAATCACCGTACCCGAAACTATTACCGTTACCGAGCTCGCTTCGCGCATGAAGACCGCGGCGGCAGAGGTTATTAAAAAGCTTTTCGCTATGGGTATGATGGTTTCTGTAAACGAAAGCATCGATTACGATACCGCTTATCTTATCGCCGACGAATTCGGCATTAAGGTCGAAAGAGAAATCGTAGTAACGCTTGAAGACCGTCTTTTCGACGAAACCGAGGACAGCGAAGAAAGCCTTGTTGCACGTGCACCCGTAGTAGTTGTTATGGGTCACGTTGACCACGGTAAAACCTCGCTTCTCGATGCGATCCGCGATACCCGCGTTACCGCAGGCGAAGCGGGCGGTATTACCCAGCACATCGGTGCATACCGCGTTAAGCTCGGTGACCGCGAAATCACCTTCCTCGATACCCCCGGTCACGCGGCGTTTACCGCTATGCGTGCGCGCGGTGCAAACCTTACCGACGTTGCGGTGCTTGTAGTTGCGGCGGATGACGGCATTATGCCCCAGACTGTCGAAGCGATCAACCACGCAAAAGCGGCAGGCGTTACCATTATCGTTGCAATCAATAAGATCGACCGTCCCGGTGCGGACCCCGACAGAGTAAAGACCGAGCTCACCAAATACGACCTCGTTCCCGAAGAATGGGGCGGCGACACTATCGTTGTTCCCGTTTCCGCGCTTCACAGACAGGGTATCGACGAGCTTTTGGAAATGATTACCCTTTCGGCAGATATGCTCGAG
>JAZTXJ010000102.1:0-7984 GCA_045636285.1 Eubacteriales bacterium | reverse complement strand
ACGATCCGACTTCCTCGATATGTGTCGGCTCGACGTTAAGCTCCTCGCGAAGCTTGAATTCCACTTCATCGGCAAGTGCGCGCACGTGGGTGTTGGAGGTACCGGTCGCAAGCACGAAATAATCGGCAAGAATGGTTTGCTCGCCGACTTCGAGCAGGGTTACGTCCATACCCTTTTTGTTGTCAAGCGTGTTTGCGGCAAGCTCGGCTATCGCCCTTGCTTGCTCCTTTTGAATTTTTTCGTCTTTCATTCTTTATCCTTTCTCGGCGGTCAGAATTTGATCGCGTTGAGCTGATTTATATAGTAATTTCTCGCCTCTACCGTGGCGGCATTAATGGTTTTTTCGTCTGCGATAAGATATTTTATCGTCGTATCGAAGGATCTTACGAGCGTTTTGTGGAGCGCGGTCATTTTATCCGACTCCTTTTTAAGCGCCTTGTAATAAAATTCGCGCAGCTTTACACAGCCCGTATCGTCGCGGAATTCTTCGATATAGTCCGCAAGATAAATAACGATTTCAAACGGCGACATAGCCGCCTTGCCCGTGGTGTGCCAATAAATCGCAGAGCACGCCTCTGTCGGAAGCGAGAAGCGGTGCGAAGCGATCATCGCGCCCGTTTTCGAATGCAAAAGCTTGGGGTTGGATTTTTCCTCTTCGGTAAGCTCGATATTGTATTGCATACAAAGCTCAAGCTGGCGTTCCACGCTGTATTCCTTTGTGAAATCGTGCATAAGCGCGGCGAGCTCGACTGTTTTCGGATCAAGCGCGGGGAAGTGAGTTTTTGCGATTTCCTTCGCCGCATCGGCAACACCGAAGGTATGCTTCATTCTGCGCTCCGATAAGTTCATTGCCGATATAATGCTGTTTGCGTCTGTCATTTGCGGTAAAGCCCCCGTTCTTCAATATATTCGAATACCCCTTTTGGAAGTAGGTTTTTGTCGCGGCAGTTGCGAAAATCGGTCGAAGAAAGCTCTTCCTTTTCGTTGTTCAGAAGCAACGCTCTTTTTCCCGATAAACGATAAAGCCGTTCAAGCGGTTCGCTTATATCGCGCTTGGCGCGGTATGCAACGACGAGCGTTGTCTTTTCGAGGATTTTTTTATAATCCTTCCACATATCGAACCTGTCGATCCAATCGTCGCCCAAAAGCAGAAAAAGCTCGTCGTTCGGGTGCAGTGCTTTGATTTCGTCAACCGTGTCGCTGGTGTAGCTCATACCGCCGCGTTTTAGCTCGGTATCGCTTATTATTGCCCTTTTTTCGTCCGCAAACGCTATTTCGAGCATTTTTATTCTGTCCCTGCCCGAAACCCCGTGCGAATTTTTAAGCGGCGGAATATTGTTCGGTATAACGTAAAGCAGGTCGAGCCCGAATTTTTCGATAAATTCAAGCGCGATAGCGACGTGCGCTTTATGTATCGGATTGAACGTACCGCCGAAAATGCCGATTTTATTCTTCGTCATCCCAGTTGTGCCAAACCTCGGTAACGTCGTCGTTATCCTCGAGCGCTTCGAGAAGTCTGTTCATCATTTTTATCTGGTCCTCGTCATCAAGACGGATATAGTTCGAAGGAATCTTTTCGGGGTCTGCGGATTCGATAGTATAGCCCTTTGCTTCAAGCGCTTCGCGTACCTCGGTAAGCTCGCTCACGTCGGTGAACACTTCGCCGTGTCCGTCCTCGCTCGTGAAGTCAAGCGCGCCCGAATCGAGTGCCGCTTCCATAAATTCATCCTCGTCCTTAATGCCCGAAACAACAACAACGCCCTTTTCGGCAAATAGATAGGATACACAGCCGCTGGTGCCGAGATTGCCGCCGAATTTATCGAAATAATGGCGAACCTCGCCCGCTGTTCTGTTGCGGTTATCGGTAGCCGCTTCGACAATTATAGCAACACCGCCGGGGCCGTAGCCTTCATAGGTAAGCATTTCGTACTGAACGCTTTCTGCGCCCGAAGCCTTTTTAATAACGCGTTCGATATTATCGTTGGGAACGTTAAGGCTTTTTGCTTTTGCAATAAGGTCGCGGAGTCTTGTGTTCGAAGTGGGTTCGGGACCGCCGTCGCGTACCGCAATAGCGATTTCCTTACCGATTTTTGTAAAGACTTTTGCACGCTGTGCATCGGTCTTTTCCTTTTTGTGCATTATATTCTTCCATTTGGAATGTCCGGACATAGAATTTTCCTCCGAAAAATTAGGTTATAAGTAAAAGTGAAGAGTGAAAAGGTAAGGTTGATTTTTGCTTTGCAAAAATCTTCAGAAAAATTATTGTAAAACCCGCCGCAGCGGTTACCGACCAAAACGCTTGCGTTTTGTGTCGAGAGCGAAGCGACTTAAATTTCTTCCGTTCTCTTAATGCCAAGCAAATCAAGGCATCTGCCGAGAATGTTTCTTGCCGCTTCGGTGAGTGCAAGACGGAACTGTTCGGTTTCGCCGCCCGAGCCTAAAATACGGCAGTTGTGGTAGAACTGGTTGAAGAGCGTACAGATGCTGAGCGCAAAGCGCGAAATAATGCTGGGCTCAAATTCGTTTGCGGCACGCTTTACGGTGTCTTCAAACTCGCAAAGCTTGCGGATAAGCTCTGCTTCTTCGGAAACGGGGGTGTAGCTCGCATAGTCCTTTCCGCCCTCGCCTCTGCGAAGCACGCTTGCCGCACGCGCATAGGTATATTGAACGTAAGGACCGGTGTTGCCCTCGAAGGAGAGGGTGCCTTCCCAGGTGAAGTTGGTGTCTTTTATACGGCTGTTCGAAAGCGCGCTGAAGAGAACTGCGCCGATACCGACAGCTTCCGAAATTTCTTCCTTGTTTTCGTGTGCGACGTTCTTTTCCTCGATAATCGCTCTTGCTTTTGCGACAGCTTCATCGAAAACGTCGTTAAGAAGAATAATATTACCTGTACGCGAAGCGAGCTTTTCGCCGCCGAACGACATTGTGCCGTAGGGGATATGAACGAGGTCCTTTGCCCATTCCTTGCCCATAAGCTCGGTTACCTTGAACCACTGTGCAAAGTGGAGCGACTGTCCCGCGCTGGTAACGTAAAGACATTTATCGAACTTGTATTCGTTGTATCTGTCCTGCGCCGCCGCAATATCGCGGGTGGGGTAAAGGGTGGTGCCGTCGCTCTTAAGAATAAGCGCGGGGGGCATATTCCATTCCGAAAGATCGACGATAGAAGCGCCGTCGTCGATTTTCAAAAGCTCTTTTTCGCGCAACTCTTCGACGATTGCGGGCATTTTATCGGTATAAAAGCTTTCGCCGCCCCAAACGTCGAATTCAATGCCCAATCTTTTATAGGTCATTGTGTATTCGCGCATCGAAATTTCTTTGAACAGACGCCAGATTGCCAAATATTCCTCGTTACCGCGTTCGAGCTCCTTGAATGCGGCGCGCGCCTGATCGTTAAGCGAGGGATCCTTTTCGGCTTCCTTGCCGAACATAACGTAAATACGTTCGAGCTCCTTAATTCCTTCGCGTTCGAGAAGCTCCTTGCTCGACCATTTTTTGAAAGCCACTATCTGCTTGCCGTTCTGGGTGCCCCAGTCGCCGAGATAGTTTATCGAAACGGTTTTGTAACCGCAGAAATCATATATATTGCGAACGGCGTTACCGATAACGGTCGTGCCGAGGTGTCCTAAATGGAAACGCTTTGCGATATTGGGGGAAGAGAAGTCGAGCACGACGGTTTTGCCCTCGCCCAGAGCGGTGAGCGTGGGATATTCGTCCTTGAGCACGGCTTTAAGGTCGGCAAGATATTTTGCACTGCCGAAGAAGAAGTTAAGATAACCGCCGACAGCTTCTACCTTTTCTACACCGTCTATACCGTTCAGTGCTCCTGCAAGCTCTGCCGCGATACCGTCGGGACGGGTGCGCAAAAGCTTCGAAAGCTTAAAGCAGGGAAGTGCAAGGTCGCCCATTTTCGAATCGGCAGGGGTTTCCAAAAGCGCAAGCGCGTCCTCCAAAGCGAGCGAAGCGCCCTTCGATGCGACATATTCGCATACCTTTTCGCATATCGTATTCTTGATATTACTCATATTTAAACTCTACTTTCCGAGTGTATAATTATTATATAATATTACCACACAAATGCCCGAAAATCAAGCACAAAGCAAGCATTTACTGCCTTGTAAAACAAAAAAATTAAGCAAAAGAGTGATATTATGCAGATACATATTGCCCAAAGCGGCGAAACGCTTTATTCTATCGCTTCGCGCTATGGCGCAGACCCTTCCGTGCTCGCCTTCGATAACGACGTCGCGAACCCGTATTTACTGCCCGTCGGTCAGCCGATAGCGATAGTTACACCCACGCTCACCCACACCGTTCAAAGCGGCGAAACGCTTTTTTCCATCGCTTCGCGCTACGGTGTCGGCGTGAACCATATTTACAAAAGAAATCTTTTCCTTAACGGAAGTCCTAACATTTCAATAGGGCAGGTGCTTTATATTCAAACCGAGCGCGAGCCGCTCGGAAGCTTTGCCACGGGGGGATACGCCTATCCCTTCGTTTCGCAAACCCTGCTTCGCCGCGCACTGCCGTTTATGAGCGCGCTTATGCCCTTTACCTATGGCTTCCGCGAGGACGGAACGCTCGTTGTGCCCGACGACGAAGCGATGATAGCCGCCGCGCTCGATTACGGAACCGAGCCGATAATGCACCTTTCCACCCTTACCGATAACGATAATTTCTCGGTCGAGCTTGCAAATACGCTTTTCGATTCGCCCGCGCTCCAAGCGACACTGCTCGACGCGGTGCTTGCAAATATGCAAAGCAAGGGCTATACCTCGCTCGATGTGGATTTTGAATTTCTGGGCAGAGAAAACGCCGTTCGTTATGCCGAATTTATCGCCTATTGCGTTTCACGCCTGCACCCGTACGGCTTCGGGGTAATGACCGCGCTTGCGCCGAAAACCTCGGACACCCAGCCCGGCGCGCTTTACGAGGGGCACGATTACGCGCTTTTGGGGGAAGCGGCGGATGCGGTGCTTCTTATGACTTACGAATGGGGCTACACCTACGGGCCGCCTATGGCGGTTTCTCCGATAAAGCCGGTGCGCGACGTGGTCGATTACGCGCTCACACGCATTCCCGCCGAAAAGATACTTTTGGGGATTTCGAACTACGGCTATGATTTCACACTGCCCTATATTCAGGGCGTTTCACGCGCGACCTCGGTTTCGACAAGACGTGCGTTCACGCTTGCCGCCGAAAACGGTGCCGAGATATTTTTCGATAATGCCTCGCTTGCCCCCTATTTCGATTACACCGCAGACGGAAACGCGCACCGCGTTTGGTTCGAGGACGTGCGCTCTATATCGGCGCGGTTAAGGCTTATGGCAGAAAAGGGCTTGCGCGGTGCTTTGTGGTGGAACCTCGACCGCGAAAACAATCAGAGCCTTATCGCCATAAACAGCCTGATTGATATTAAAAGCCTGGAATTGTTCGACAATTCTTTGTAAAGCGCAATAAAAGAAAATAATCTCCCATAGCCCGCCGGCGTTCATTTTGCGGCTTGTATTTTCACGCTATCACAACCAAAACACATAAAACAACACAAAAAATTCGCTTTCGCTTCGACAAACCGCGCAAGCCTTTTTGGGTAGAATTAGCAACACAGAAAAACAAAAGGAACGTGAAAAAATGGAGCTTACAAGGTTAAAGGATTTGGCAAGCTATCGCAAGGAAGGCGTTATTTATGCAATATTCGGGTTTTTGTTGGGTATCGCACCGCTTGCCGCGGGGGTGTTGCCGTTCGGCTGTGCGTTTTTGTGCGCCGTGCCGAAGAAGGTAAGAAAAAGCACGCTGTTCGGGGTGCTAGGCGCTTCGTTTTTCGACCCCTGCATACCGCTTGCGCTGTTTTGCGCGGTTTATCTTTATTGCGTTCTCGCCGCAAAGGAAAAAAGCGCGCCGCTTCCGCTTTATACCCGTCTTTTGCTTTCGCTTTCGTTAAGCGCGTTGCGTGCGGCGTATATTGCGGTAAACGGAATAGACGATATTAACGGGATTTTTCGGTTGCTCGCGGCGGTTATCGCATACCCCGCGTTCACATACGCATTTTCGGGATATTTCGACCGCAAAAAAGAGCTCTGCACGAAAAGGTACGATACCTCGCTTCTCGCCTTTGCGTTTGCCTTTTCGGTAATATTCGTGCCGCTCGAAATAAACGGAATTTCGGTTTCGCTTATTCCCGCGGCGGCGTTTACGCTCTGCGCGGCAAGAACGCGCGGCTTTGCCTTCGGTGGTGTGTGCGGAGTGCTCTGCGGGCTGGCTTCGGGCGGGGCGGCAACGGGCGCGCTCGGCGTGCTCGGTATGGCATACGGCTTGCTTGTAAACGAAATCGAGCCGCTTGCGCTCTGCCTTTCGTTTATGCTTTCGGTAACGGGATATTTTTATCTTTCGGGTGCGGAAAACGTCGCCGTTGCGATAGGAATGCTCGTTGCGGTCTATTCCGCCTTTATTCCTCTGCGTAAAAGGCTTCCGATATATAAAAACGCGGGCTCGAGCGCCGAAAAGCGCGCCCACGACAGACGTATTTCGCGCTATGCCGCGGCGTTTTCATCGCTTTCGTCGCTCTTTTATACTATTTCGGAAAGCACGCGCACGGTGAGCATAACCGACCTCAACAGTAATATTCAGAGCACGGTGGAGCGGTACTGCTCGCATTGCGACGGCTGTGAGCTCGATCGTAGCGAGATTTCGAACTTCTTCACGAGCGAAATACGCAGAAACGGCGTTGCCGCATATTCGAAAATCCCCGTGCATATAAGCTCGCGCTGTCCGAACGCCTGTGCAATGGCGCGTGATATAAACAATCTTCCCGTAATGCGCGAGCGCGAAAGCGAAAGAGGCTTAAAGCAGATGGCGGACGAGTATTCTGCCTTCTCCTCTATCCTTATCGATGCGGCAAAGCGGCAGGAAGCAGATTCATCCCTCGACCGCGAGCTTGCAAAGCGCATTAAAGCTTCGCTTTACGAGCTTGGTGTTTCCTGCGACGGCGTGCGCGTTGTCGGCGAGCGTTGTAAATACGTCACGGTGTTCGGTGTCAACCCCGAAAAGATAACCGTTTCCCCGAACGAAATAGCAAAAGTCCTCGCTTCGCTTTGCAAAACGGCTATGTCGAGCCCCGAATTCCTGCTTCACGACGGCTATACGCTGATGAAGCTTTGCTCGGTGCCTTCGTTAAGGGTGGAATACGCCAAAATTTCCGAGGCGAAAAGCGGCGAAACGGTCTGCGGCGATACGGTAAGCGTTTTCGAAAACGACGAAAAATATCTTTACTGTCTTGTTTCCGACGGAATGGGAAGCGGGCGCGATGCGGCACTTACGAGCCGTCTTTCCGCAATAATGCTCGAAAAGCTACTTTCCGTCGGTGCCGAAAAGGAAAGCGCGCTCAAGCTTTTGAACAAAGCGCTTGCCGAAAAGCAGGAAGAGGTTTTCGCAACGGTTGACCTGCTCGAAATCGACAGACTCCGCTCGCGCGCAACGGTTATAAAGGCGGGCGCGGCGCCGACACTGCTTATCCGCAAGGGTAAAACCGCGCTTATCGAATCGCGTACTCCGCCTGCGGGGATAATGAAGAACGTTATCGCCGAAAAACGAAGCTTTAATCTCGAAAAGGGGGATATGCTCGTTATGCTCAGCGACGGAATTTTGCAAACGGGAAGCGAAAATACGATTCTGCCCGAATCCAATCTCCCGCCCATGCCGAGCGCGCGTGCACTCGCCTCCAAAATAATCCGCGAGGCTTGCAAAAATTGCGAATCGTCCGACGATATGTCGGTTTGCGTTTTGCGTCTGTATTAAAAAAGCTTAACGAGAGAGCATCTTTTATAGCTTAACGAGAGAACCCCTTTTATAAAAGGGGTTCTCTCGTGCTCTCTCCCGAAAATTTTTATACATAAAAATTTTTGTGTGTCATTGTTGCATTAATTTTAAAGTATTGGTTTATATAATTAAAAATCGGTACGAATTGTAGGGACCGGCAGGCGACGCG
>JAZTXJ010000101.1:0-3699 GCA_045636285.1 Eubacteriales bacterium | reverse complement strand
TGCATTACTCACCCGTCCGCCACTAAGTTATTTCAAAGCAAGCTTCTCCATAACTCCGTTCGACTTGAATGTGTTAGGCACGCCGCCAGCGTTCATCCTGAGCCAGGATCAAACTCTCTAATGAGTTGTTTTATTTATTCGGACCGAAGTCCGACTAAATTTCCTGTTTTGCTCTTTACTTATTTAAAGAATTAACGAGTCTTATGTTCTACTTCACATTAATGCTTTGTAGTACACTGTTGTTCAATTTTCAATGTCCGTTCGTGCTGTCTCGTCGCTTCGCTTTTGCTCTGCTCTCTCGCGACAGCTTGGCTATTCTACCACGCATTTTCCGATTTGTCAACCCCTTTTTTTAACTTTTTTTAAAGTTTTTTCTAAAAAAGCGGAAACCCCTTGATTTTGCAAGGGATTTCGGCGAAAACTTTTTTTAAAAAAGTTGTTTTTCGAGGCAAAAACGCGTTTATTTGTAGAGAGAATAGGAGGATTTATCTTCCTCGGGCTTTTCTACGCGTTCTATCCATTTACCCGATGTAAAGTCGGGTACTGCCACAGGCGCGCCGCCTGCAGCGATTGACTGTTCGGAAAGGCAGGATATACACATAAGCGTCGCAGTATCGTAAGTATCGATAGGAGGAGTGATGTCTTCCCTAACCGATTCGATGAACGCGCTGTATACGAGCCAGTCGATGCCGTCGTGACCGCCGATGGGATTTGCTTTATATTCTTTCCAAATAGGATGTTCGTATTCATCCGCATAATTTTCGAGGTTATTGAGCTTATCTGCCACTGTTGCAAATTCGCTTTCACCGTCGAGGTGGACGTAGTTACCGTCCTCGCAGTACATACCCTTGGTGCCGCGAACGGTAAAACCGCGGGAATATATTCTGGGCAGAGTGGTGTCGAGGACGAGGGTTGCGGTTCTGCCGTCTGCACAGGTAAGAATGGTGGTAACGATATCGCCCTGTGCGAAATCAACCTTTGCGATAGGATCTTCGGGACGGTGCTCTACCGCATATTCGTGCAAGCCCTTCGAGCAGGACGCAATGGAGTTAAGCTTTACGAAGCGGTTACCGCGGTTGATATTGAGAACGGGCATAATGGGGCCGAGCTCGTGAGTGGGATAGTTTTCGCAGTTACGGCGCATATAGTTGCGCTGACGGTAGTGACGGTTAATATCGCCGTTGACGATTTCTTCACGGAGATCGTGCATATAGCCGCCCGAGCAATGAACGACGGTACCGAACAAGCCCTTGCGTACCATATTGAGCGCTATAAGCTCTTTTCTGCCGTAGCAGCAGTTTTCGAGCATCATGCAATGAATGCCGGTTTCTTCGTATGCACGAACAAGACGGAAGCAATCTTCGATGTTATATGCTCCGCCGACTTCGGTGCCGACCTTTTTGCCCGCACGCATAGCGGCGATGCACATTTCAACGTGGGATTCCCACGCGGTAAGCACGAGAACCGCTTCTACTTCGGGATGATCGATAACTTCGCGCCAATTTGTTGTTGTGAAGGGGCGCACACCGGTTTTATCTTCAACAGCCTTTGCGCCTGCTTCCGCGCGGTCTTCATAATAATCGCATACAGCGGTTATTTCGAGAAGTCCGTTTTCCCACATGGGAAGGAAGCAAACGTTAACGAGCGGCAAGCCGCGCGCACCAAGACCGATAATTCCGACTTTAACTCTTCTGGTATTACTCATAGAGGTTCCTCCAATAGTTTTTACATTTATGCGGATATTATAAATTGTAATGAACTAAATGTCAACAATTTTCGCAACTCCACTTTACAAATTTTGTTTTTTGTAGTAAAATCAGCCTGTAAATCATTATTTTAAGGAGAAACGCAATGACACTTTTGGTTATGGCTGCCGGCATGGGCAGCAGATACGGCGGTTTAAAGCAGCTTGACCCTGTTGGCCCGAACGGTGAATTTATTCTCGACTACACCGTATACGACGCATTGCAGGCAGGCTTTGACAACGTTGTATTTATTATAAAAGAAGAAAACCTCGAAATCTTCAAGGAAACGGTCGGTAACAGAATCGGCTCTACCTGCAAGACCGAATATTGTTTCCAGCGTCTTGACGATATGCCCGAGGGCTACAAGGTTCCCGAGGGACGCGTTAAGCAGTGGGGCACCGGACACGCGGTTCTCGCGGCACGCGACGTTATCACCGGTCCTTTCGCGGCTGTAAATGCAGACGACTTTTACGGCAGAGAGAGCTTTGAGATTATCGCAAAGTATATGAAGGAAAATCCCGACTCTCCCACCTGCATGGCAGGCTTCGTGCTCAAGAACACTCTTACCGAAAACGGCACCGTTGCGAGAGGTCATTGCACCGTTGACGAAAACGGCGTGCTCGTAGACATTACCGAGCGCACCAAGATCATGCGACTCGAAAACGGTCAGACCGCTTATCTCGAGGACGACGTTTGGCACGATATCGATGAAAACGCTATCGTTTCGATGAACTGCTGGGGCATTCCCGCAGATTTCTTCGGCGTTGCTATGGACGAATTCGTTAAGTTCCTGGGCAACGGCGGCGACGAGATGAAGAAGGAATTCTACCTCCCCACCGCTATCGTTAAGTATCTTGAAGCGAACGGCAAGAAGGCTAAGGTTCTTAAGACCGGTGCTAAATGGTACGGCGTTACTTATAAGGAAGACAGACAGGCTGTCGTAGACTATATCAACAAATCTATTGAGGACGGAGTTTATCCGAAGGTATTATGGAAAGAATAAACAATATCACAAAGGCTTGTGCCGCATTTTTGACCTTCGACAGCATCGAAGAGATCGAAAACATTCCCAACGGTCATATAAACGTGACCGACAGAGTTAAGATCAACGGAAGAAACTACATTCTTCAGAAGATCAACACCAACATTTTCAAAGATCCCTATGGATTGATGAACAACATTTCCTCGGTTACCGAGTTTTTGCGTAAAAAGATTATCGAAGCGAACGGCGATCCCGACAGAGAAACCCTTACGCTCGTAAAAACACACGACGGCAAGTATTATCACGAAAACGAAAACGGTTTTTACAGAATGTACCTTTATATTACCGATGCAACCTGCTACAACAAGGCAGAAAAGGCTGGTATGTTCGGTGAATCGGCAAAGGCGTTCGGCAGATTCCAGAATCTTCTTGCCGAATTCGATGCAAAAACCCTTTCGGAAACAATAAAGGACTTCCACAACACCCCCGTAAGATTCAAGAACTTCGAAAACGCGCTTGACGAAAACAAGGCGGGCAGAAAGGACGAATGCCTTCCCGAGATAGAATTCTATCTTGCAAGAAAGGACTACTGCCCTACCATTACCGCACGTCTTGCAGACGGCAGACTTCCCACCCGCGTTACCCATAACGACACCAAGCTTAACAACGTTATGATTGACGACGCAACCGGAAGCGGTATTTGCGTTATCGACCTTGATACCGTTATGCCCGGCAGTATGCTTTACGACTTCGGCGACAGCATTCGCTTCGGTGCTTCGAGCGCGGCAGAGGACGAAAAGGATCTCGACAAGGTTTACTGCGTTCCCGCACTCTATGAAGAATACGTAAGCGGATTCCTTTCCGAAATGAAGAGCACTATCACCGAAGAGGAAATCAAGCTTCTTCACGACGGCGCTATTATGATGACTCTCGAATGCGGTATGAGATAAGTCGGATCGTAGCCATGTCGTT
>JAZTXJ010000100.1:0-6935 GCA_045636285.1 Eubacteriales bacterium | reverse complement strand
GGTAGAGCAGGAGACTGAAAATCTCCGTGTCATTGGTTCAATTCCGATCGGAGGCACCATGTAAAAAACCTCTTTTGTCTGGTAGACAAAAGAGGTTTTTTACAATGATATCCGTTCCTGTCGGAACGGGTGATATAGCTGACGCTATGATATCGCTCTGCGATCGATGATATATGCCTTCGGCATATGAAGGAACGGATATTATATCATGCTTGCGTAGCAAGTATATCATATCGCGCAAGCGATATATCATTGAAAAACACAATATTTCGCTGAATATGTTATAATATTTTCAGAGGTGATCAATCTGAAAGAAAATATTTGTCCGTACTTCCCGTTTCTTTTCGGGATAATGGTGCAAAAGCCTGCCGAAATGACGTTTTTAAAACATTTTTATTGACAACAAATCATCTATAGCATTATTTTTTTGATGCAAAAAGGAGGTTGAAAACAACTATGAAAAACATTCTCGATAAGCTTTACGGCAATACAAGACTTGCGATGACGTTTCCGTTGTTTACTTCGTTGGTTTCTTATCTGTTGTTCGCGATCTTCGGTGTTACCGACAATACCAAAAATGTGCTGATTGCCGCACCTATTGTCAGCGCGATTTTATTCTTTATGTTGTTTTTTATAATTTATATTCAAATCAAAAACACATCTTGTCCCGAGTGGTTTTTGAATCTGGGTGAATTACTGTTTACGTTTTTTTCGATTTTTATGTTTGTCAGGGGAATATTCCCGTTTTTCTTAAGCGGATTCGAAGATTTTTTATTAGTCTGCTTCGGTTGCGTCGCATTCAGCTCGATCGCTTGGGCTCACAGCAAAAGAAAATAGCCGAAATACAACCAAAAAACCGTCCGATTTGTTTCGGACGGTTTTTCGTTTTACCTCTCAATCAGCAGTATAAGTGCCAAAGTGGATTCGTTTTATAAGTATATAATCGTACTGGTCGATAATGCCGTCGCAGTTAATGTCGGCGCGGGATTTTTCGTATGCGTTAAGCCTGTAAGTACCGAAATACGCGCGCTTTGCATAGATATAGTCGTAAATTTCGATAAATCCGTTTCCGTCGACGTCGCCCTTGCGGTTGCGTTCTGTCATACTAACAAAATAATTGCTGTATTCCTCTTCGGGACGTGCAAGCGAGATGACGATAAGAGAGCACTGCACCGCCATATCCATAGCATTCGAGCGGTCGTAGATGGCGTTTATCCACAAATTGTTTGCGTCGTCGGCAGATATAGCGCCTATTTCGTATTTTACAGTTTGGGTTGGCGAAACTGCAAAGAAATAAAGCAGGAAATTGTCTTCGAAAAAGTCTTTGGGCAGACCTTCGGCGTATTCGTCAAGGCTTGTGTCGGGGTAGCGTGTGCGAAGCTCTGCAAGCTGGGAAACGTTTTCTATCGGGGAAGGCTGTGCGTGAACGCCGTAGTAATATTTCGGGTCGATGTCGATTAAAACGGAGCTGATATCGAATACCTGATATTTACGCGCAATAGTGTCGCCGAGCGTGATACGCGGGTTAAGAACGATATTTTCGGGCACCGTGTCGCTGAAATGCTCGCGGCTTACGTGGATTTCGATAACGTCGCGCTGAATGCCTTCAATCGATTCGTCGGTCGGTTGTATGCAGGTGTAATCGATATAAACGATATCGGAGCCGAAGCAGTAAACGTCGTTTACCTCGTACCTATGGAAAAATTCGGGTGCTTCCGCATAGATCAATACGACAAAATTTTCATCAAAATAGCTTGAATCCATATTTGGAACAGTCGGTCCCCAAGGAATTGCGAGGTCATACTCCTCGCGGGTTTCTATTATTAAGGGAACGCAACCTGTTCCGTATTGCGAGGGCAGACAGCCGTTGCTTTCAAGGTAATCGGTATTAATAAGAAATCCGTCCTCGAAATTCGAATGAACATAATAGGTAAAATCAAGCCGCAAGGGCGGAGCAAGCGCAATCGCACTGTTCGGCGTAAGCGAAGTGAACAGCAAAACCGCAAGTAAAAAAATGGCAAAGCGTTTCATTTTTGTCCTCCTTTTAATGCATTCTACCTATTATACGTACGGGAAACGAAAAACACTTACCTGCGTAAGTGTTTTTTGTGAATTGTTGGTTTAAAATCAATCGTAGCCGATGCAGGAGAGGTTCTTCTTTTTTTGTTTTAAAAGGTCGGGGCGGTAGCGCTTGAGGTGCTCGATTAACAAATCGGAGCAGGAAGCGCCGATATCGAATATCCACGCGAGAGGCGAGGTATCGCGGTTGAATTTCAATTTTTTGCCGTTTTCGTCGCGGTTGGTTACGCGGCCGCGTTTTGCAACCGTGGGGAGCGTGCGGTGGTTTTTGGTTATTGCGATAACGTAGGGGATCGTAATCGTCTGACCTTTAAAGCGAAAGGGAGCGCCGTAGATGACCGAAACGCTTTCGAGCTCGTGCCACGAGAAGAAGCCGACGGTTTTGAAAAAGCGTTTGAAGGTGACGCCGTATTCGTTGAAGACGATTTTTTCGAAATAGGGATAACGAATGAAAATCAAAACGATCGGCGCGCAACGCGCGATATTATAGAATATTTTAAGGTAAATTATCGTCGTGGTGTCGGACGGCTCGGTCAGCGGGTTTTCGAGCATATTCAGCAACAGCGTGAAGAGCGCGAATACCGCGATTGCGGAAAGGATTAGAAAGATGCTCATAAAGTAGTTTGATTTTTTTGATTTCATAAATTAATCCTTTTTTGTGTGGGGTGAATTTTTGGGGTGTAGCAAGTTCTCGCGGTCCGCGGGGGTGACGGTAAGTGGAAATGAACAATCCCCTCAGTCAGCTCGCAAGCTCGCCGACAGCTCCCCTTACTAATGGGAGCCATTAAGGTAATGGATAAATAATGGAGTATCGGTTTGAAATTGTAGGGACCGGCGTCCTCGACGGTCCCCATAAGTAACAATAAAATTAAGGGAACATATAAAATTATCGAAGTAATATAACCGTTACCCAATCGTATCTTTTTTACCGTAAATGCAATGTTTATCGACGCGGACCGTCGAGGACGCCGGTCCCTACATTCGTGTCGTTATTCAAAGAAAAAAATATGTTATTTTAATTGTACCGTTATTTATGCGGACCGTCGGGGACTTGGTATACCCCAAAAAATCTTCGATTTTTCGGGGACCCCATCGGTCCCTACATTGTTATCGACATTTCACGATTGAAAATGATACTTCGAATTTATTGTTATTATGTTTTATAAATCCACAAAGGTTTTTGGGGAAAGGGGACGGGAAAACCGCTTTTGCAAAAGGGGTTTTCCCGTAACAACTTTTATTATTTAATCAACCGTTACCCAATGGGTTGTGCCGCCGCAGGAGTTGCCGAGGATAACGTAATCGATGCTTATGCGCTTGACGGTGTTGGGCTCGACGGTGATTTTGACGACCTCGCTGCGTTCGTCGATAACGTCGCAATAGGGTCTGCCGTCGGCGATTTTGAACCACCATCTGCCGTTCTTCTGAACGAGGAGCGATTTATTGACGCCCGCGAAGCATTCATCGAGGCTACCGAAGTTATAGGGTCCCGTGAGCGCACGCGCGTTGATGATATTTCCGCAATCGTCGCGCGTCATAACGAAGAGCACGCCGCTGTTACCGCGCTTGAAGAAGGTGAAGGTTTTTGCTTCGCTTGCGGTATTGATAAGCGTGAAGTTATCGGTATACTGCACCATCCAGTTGCCGATATTTGCGGGCTCGCCCGACGAATCGGCGCGTTCGGTATCGATAACGATTTCGTTACCCTCGGTATCGACGCATTGGAAGATCATCATATCGGTTCCGATCGCTTTATCGACACCGTTGGGGTTGAGCGCGGTAACCCATTCGGTCGAGTTGATAATTCTCGGCTTTAGGTCGTATTTCGCGTAAGGGGTGTTTTTTGAAGCAAAGTCGGGGTCGTAATATTTCGTATAGGAAACAGGGAGCTTGCCCGCTTTGGTTTCGTCATCGACGACGAAGGTGATGTTCGATTCGATCAAGCCTGCGGTGGGGTCTACGCCCTTGTACTGCTTCGAATAGTCGGTCATTTTGCCGGTTTTGCTGTTGAAGCGTTCGGTGATAAAGCCCTGCTCCTTGGGGTTTGCCTCCACCTGCGAGGCTTCGGTATAGACGTAGAAGGTGCCGGTTACAGAACCGCCCGAAACGTTGAATTTAACGACGGCGTTCGAGCACTTACCGGGGAGAATGGGGGTATCGGCAGAGTTGAAGACGTTTGCGTTGCCGTAAGCGTCTGCGCTGGTGCCGCCGAGAACGTAGATATATTCGCCCGCGGGGATAGTATAGGTTATAGGCTCGCGCGGGGTAGGTGTGTAATCGATATAATCACAGCCGACGTAAATGGGGTTTACGCTTCCGTCGGCGCGGAAATAATCTTCGGGCAGTTCGAAGCGGTAGTTGAAATAATCGCTCCAAGAGCGCTGACCGAGCCATTCGCCGTCGGGCTGGAAGCCCAGATTGTTGACGGTGACGGTGACTTCGGTTTCGCCTTCGTTCAAGAGCTGATAGCCGAAATAAACGGGAACGCCCGTGTGGTTCGAATGCTCGTAGGTGAAAATGCAGTCGCCCTTTAGATCCTTTGTGCGAAGGATAGCCTGTCCGACGTCTTCGGGTGCGAGCATTTCGGGGTTATTGGAATAGATATATGTACCGCCTTCGCGCTTAAAATATTCAACGGTTGCGCGCTTGGAAGCGGCGTTGGTTATTTCGATGGTTTTTTTGCCGTAATAGAAGGAATTTTCGAAGGGCTGACCGTTTTCGTTGTATTCCTTTTTTGCGAATTCGAGGTCGAGTATATATCCGTTTTCGGTGAGAGCTTTGTTCATCGTATAGCCGTCCTTTTGGAGTTGGTCGTTAGTGCTTGTCTGTTCGGTTGCACTGCTTTCTTCTGAACCTTTTGTGCAGGAAGCGAGCAGGGCGGAAGCGGTAAGTAGCAAAAGAAGCGCTTTAAGCACCCGCGTAAGCAAAGTACCACCGTCCTCCCGTTTTTACCGCAAGATAGTTGCGCGTGGTTTCGTTGCCCGCTTTGGCGACAGTCATTTTTACGATTGCGACAGAATCGATATTTTCGACGTCTTCGGCCTTTTGGCTGTATTTTTTCATTGCTTCTTCGTATTTTTTACTGCCCTTTTCGTATTCGAGGGCGTACAGGAGCTTGAACGCGATTTCGCTTTCGCTGTATTGGGGCTTGTTTTCGGCATAGGCTTTTTTGAGATAAGCTTCGAGCAGTCTGTCGCTCGTTTTTTGGTTGCCGTAAAGGACGGTTTTATTGTATTCCGAGGAATATTCGATCATACCGTCGATGTCGTAAAGTATCGCCGCGCGTTCGTATTCGGCGATAGCCTCTTCGGGTGTGGGTGCGCCCGCGAACGCCATATCGAAGACGATTATTCCGCCCGCCGCCAAGCCGACGCCGAGCAGAGCGCAGAGGATATAGACCAATATTTTTTTGAATTTGGGGCTTAACTGCTTTTTTTGCGGTTGGAAATCCGCGGGATCATCGTAAATATCTATTTCTCTTCTCATTGCTTATTTCCTTTTGAGCATTACGAAGATCGCAACAGCCGCGATAACGAAAACGGCGGCAGATATGATGATTATAAGGGTAGCAGAAGAGCCTTCTTCATCGACGGGTGCGCTTTCGGTTTGGGAAACGGGTTCGATGATTTCCTCGCTCGATTCCTGCTTTAATTCGGGGTAGCGGTCGGAAAGCTTGCATTCGAAGAGCTTTGTGAGAAGTCCTTCGGTTGCGAACGCCTGATTCCAGATACCGTGGCCGCCGCTTTTATATTCGGTGTATTCGATTTTGGTGCCGCCTGCGCTCTTGATAGCGTTTACGGTGTTGCGCGTGCCCGCAACGGGAACGGCGGTATCGTCAACCGCGTGGAAGGTGAAGATGGGGGTTTCCTTTAATTCGTCGCCCTGGCTTATATCGCCGCCGCCGCAAACGGGAATGCCCGCCGCGAAGAGATCGTTATGGCGCATGAGCGCGTCCCAGGTCGCAAAGCCGCCCATAGAAATGCCCGCGGCATAGATACGGTCGGAATCGACGGAGTATTTTGCCTTAATGTCGGCAATAAGCTCGACAACAGCCTTCATTTCGTTCGATTCGGGAACCTTTTCGATCGAATATGCGCCGTTTGCCCACGGGGTATCGACCCATTGGTGATTGGTCGGGCATTGGGGCGCGATGATAATGCAGGGTTCGGGGGTGTTGTCGTGGATATATTGAACGCAATGGAAGAATTGGAGCTCGTTATCGTTTCCGCGTTCGCCCGCGCCGTGAAAGAAGACGATGATCGGGTATTGCTTCGATTCATCGTAGTTTTCGGGAAGGATAAGACGGTAGGGGAGCGTGGTGTCGGCGTTTTTGTAAGTGAGCTTTTCGGAGGTTTTGATGTCGTATGCGTTCGCGGTGAGCGGAAGCACAAAGCAAAGCATTGCGATGAGTAAACAGATAATTCGTTTCATTTCGTTTCTCCTTAAATATGGGTTAGTAAAATTATACACCGCCCGACGTTAAATTGCAATATTTTTTTCGATTTAGTTGGTGGTGGGGGGCGACGTGCGCGTCGCAATGATGTAATCCCTTCGGGATTAATGATGTACGCTTCGCGTATGATGTTCGCCTTCGGCGAATGATGTGCCCGCGGGCATGGGTGGAGTAATTGATTAACATTGAAGGCTTCTCTTAGCAAGGGGAGCTGGCGGCGAGCTTGCGAGCTGACTGAGGGGATTGTTTGTTTTATTTTGTTGTTGCTTTTTCGGACAGCCCCTCCACCGCGTTCCGCGGTCCCCCTCCCCTTACACAGGGAAGGCTTCAGTGAGAACGCATTGATTAACCTTAATGGCTCCCCTTGTCCTTTTCCCCAAAAAATCTTCGATTTTTCGGGGAC
>JAZTXJ010000099.1:0-2542 GCA_045636285.1 Eubacteriales bacterium | reverse complement strand
TTTCATTTATATATATTAAAATTGCATGTATGCTAAGTTGACCGAGGCGGGAGCATAGAGATTATACTATGAAAGGTAAAATTGCTTTAACAGAATTTTTGTAACAAATAAAATAAAAAATGCTTGTGAAAAATCACAAGCATTTTTTGCACTTGCTAATCAGCTTTTTCTCAGAATTTCAAAACAGCCTTATGAGAAATAGCCGTTTTGGAGTCTTTTTGTTTATTCCCAGAGATTTTTGGGATATTCGCCTGCTTCGATTTTCGAATTCAAAAAGCTTTCGAATTCGGGTTTATCGGAACGGTATGTAACGCCCATCCACTTCGATTCGGTATGAATAACACGGCATTCAAATTCGTTTGCGGTTATTCCTTCATCGATAACGGTGGGAATATAATATTCATCGTTCAAAAGATCGGTTTCGGGATTTTTCAAAAAGTTAGAAAATCCGTTTTCGATATGGTTGAAAATTTCGGGTGTGAACGCCCAGAAATTCATCGAAACCTGTGCATTTTCATCGATATCAAGCCATTCGCCGTTGCTTTCGTATTTTGTTTGACCGTCAACACGCATAATTTTCTTGATTTCGCGTATATGCTCGATACATCCGTTTTCGGTTTTGCAAACGCCTCTTGCAACGTGACCGTTGCTCGAAAGTGTGTTTGCAAGCACGTAACCGGGCATTGCAAAAGTGCGGTCATCAACCTGCGAAAGATAATCGTGCATCGCTTCGAAGGTTTCTCTTCCGTAAAAATCATCTGCGTTGAAAATAACGAATTTATCGTCAACGATATTACGGCAGGAACGCAATGCATGACCTGTTCCCCACGGCTTAACACGGTCTGCGGGACAGGAAAATCCATCGGGAAGATCGTTCATATTTTGAAAGGCGTATTCGATTTTAATGCCCTTGATACGAGATCCGATCGTTTCTTCGAACGATTCAAGATTTTCTTCTTTTATAATAAAAACTACTTTATCAAAGCCTGCACGGATACAGTCGTACACAGAATAGTCGATTATGAATTCGCCATTGGGTCCCACAGGATCGATCTGCTTTAAACCGCCGTAGCGGCTGCCCAGACCTGCTGCAAGGATAACTGCAGTCATAATAACTTCCCCTTTTAACTTATCATTTCTTTTGTAATTGTAAGCGTTTTTACGGTTGCATCCGAAGGAATGTCGTACATATATTTCGTCATAATACCTTCGGTTACGGCACGCAAGCCTCTTGCGCCGCTTTGAAGCTTATACGCCTTTTCGGCTATTGCTTCGATAGCTTCATCGGTAAATACTAGCTCTACACCGTCGTATGCGAAAAGCTTTTGATACTGCTTGATAAGCGCGTTTTTCGGTTCTTTAAGAATACGAACGAGCGCATCCTTATCGAGCGGTTCAAGCGTTGCAATAACGGGTATTCTGCCGACAAGTTCGGGAATAAGACCGTATTTCACGATGTCCTGCTGGGTTACCCTTTTAAGATCCGCACCCTTTTTGCGTTCTTCGGCAGTAAGGCTCGGTGAATTATAACCGACAGTCTGTCTGCCCAAACGGGTACCGACAATATCGCGCAGTCCGTCAAACGCACCGCCGCATATAAACAGAATGTTCGAGGTATCGATCTGAATGAATTCCTGATTGGGATGCTTTCTGCCGCCCTGAGGAGGAACGTTCGAAACGGTACCTTCAACTATTTTAAGCAATGCCTGCTGAACACCTTCGCCCGAAACGTCACGGGTTATCGAACGGTTTTCGCTCTTGCGCGATATTTTATCGATTTCATCGATATAAATAATACCGCGTTCGGCTTTCTTTACGTCAAAATCAGCCGCCTGAAGAAGACGAACCAAAATGTTTTCAACGTCTTCGCCAACGTAGCCCGCTTCGGTAAGAGTGGTCGCATCCGCTATTGCAAAAGGAACGTCAAGCATACGTGCGAGCGTTTGTGCAAGAAGGGTTTTTCCGGTACCGGTCGGTCCGAGAAGAAGAACGTTGCACTTGCTGAGCTCTACTTCTTCAAAGGCATCGACAGCGTCTTCCTTGCCTTTTGATTTTTTGTTTTCCTTTTCGGCAAGCGCGTTGATTCTTTTATAGTGGTTATAAATAGCAACAGAAAGAGTGATTTTCGCTTCATCCTGTCCTATAACGTATTTGTCAAGCTCTGCTTTGATTTCCGCGGGCTTGGGAAGATTTAAGAGGTTAGGTGCGTCCGCTTCGACAAGCTCTGCTTCTTCGTTGATTGCGAAAAGCTCGTTATATTCTTCGGAAATTTCACAGCACAGAGTAAGACATTCATCGCAAAAATCGATATGGTTGCCGTGAATCGACAAGGTGGTAACGTGCGAGGTCGGTCTGCCGCAAAAGCCGCAAATATTTCTTTTATCTGCCATACTTTAACTATTCTCTTTTCTCGAGCACTTTATCGACAATGCCGTATTCCTTGGCAGTGAGTGCGTCCATATAATTGTTACGGTCGGTATCGCTTTCGATAACCGAAACGTCCTTGCCGGTTGCGCCGGCAAGGAAAGCCAGGAAGGCACCA
>JAZTXJ010000098.1:0-32657 GCA_045636285.1 Eubacteriales bacterium | reverse complement strand
GCTTAATGCGTTCGGATTTTTCTGTTTTGATTTTTAATCGGTTGCAAGCTTGTTCACGTATTTTTGCATTTCCTCGCGGGAATTAACAAAATGCGTTCCCGAAATAATATTTTGCTTTTCGGATTCGCTTAACCGTGCGAATTTTTCCATAGCCTTCGGATTTTGTGCAAGCGCCATAGCAAAGCCGACAGGCATTTCTCCGCGTTCCATTTTCTCACCTCCGATAAGGCTTTTTACTTCATTTTTTTATCGTCTGTTGCGGGGTTATCTATCAATTCGCCGTCCTTCGAAAACCGCGAGCCGTGGCAGGGGCAATCCCAAGAATGCTCGTCGGGGTTGTATTTCAGGGCACAGCCGAGATGAGGACAGCGCGGCACCGTGGGAGTTAATATCCCTATCAGCGATTCAAACGCATTTACCGCAAGCTGTAGGTGCAAAATACTGCGAGAGGGCGAAAACACGCGCGCGTATTCGTTTTTTCTGCCCAAGAGCTTATCGGTCAAGATTATTGCCGAAACCATCGAAGAGGTCATACCCCATTTATTAAAGCCTGTCGCAACGTATAAATTGGGCGTGCTTTTCGAATATTGCCCGATATACGGAACTCCGTCGAGCGTCATACAGTCCTGCGTTGCCCATCTGTTTAAAATTCTTGCCGACTTATAATTAGCGGCTGTAAATTCCTCGAGAACGCGCCAATTACCGCCCTGCTTACCCGTACGGTGCGCCCCGCCGCCGAGCAGTAAAAGGCTTTTATATCTGCGGAACGACAACCCCTTACCGTTCTCGTCGACGTACATTCCGTCGATTTCCTGCGCGCCCTCAAGCGCAAGAACGTACGAGCGGTCCTGATAAAGCTTCACAAAATATCCGCCGTGCTTATTAAGATACGGAAAGTGTGTGGCGATAATCATTTTTTTACACCGTATTTCGCCGTGCTCGGTTACCGCCCTGTCGGGCATAAGCTCCAGCACCTTCGTGTTTTCGTATATAGGAAGCTCCCTTGCAAGCTCAAAGGCGAATTTCAAGGGGTGGAACTGCGCCTGACCGTTTATTTTTACCGCGCCCGCAATCGTTATCGGAAGGTTTACAGATTCGCAAAGCTCGCCGCTTGCCCCGATAAGCCCAAGCGCATTAACCTCGTTTTCGATTTTCGCGCGGTCGCAAAGCGAATAAACGTATGAATCCATTTTCTCGTAATCGCAATCTATATCGGAGCACAAACGCTCGTATTCCCCGCACGCTCTGCTTTGCGCTTCGAAATATAGCTTCGCCGTTTCCCTGCCGAACCGCTTTATAAGCCTGCTGTATATCAACCCATGCTGAAGCGTTATTTTCGCCGTGGTGTTTTTTGTAATACCGTCGCAAATCCGCTTTGCTTCCACCAAAGCGCAGTCCACGCCCGCGTTTTTAAGCATATATGCACACAAAATCCCCGCCATACCGCCGCCGATAATCAGCACGTCCGTTTTTATGCTTTTCTTCAGCGGTGCAAATTTTTTGCGTTTTGCACTCTCTGCCCAAACAGAATTCATTTAATCACATCCTTTCAAATATTATAGGCAGCTTTATCTTTCTTATTCAACAAAAAAAGACGGCGCTTGCCGTCTTTTTTATTTTATTTGATTCTATTCTTCGCTTTTGACACAACAAAGCGCACGAGAAGCTGTACCGAGAAAAAGAGAACTAAATTAAGTATCGGCATAACAAACCGCGAAATTGTAAGCGGAAGGATATAAAACGGGTCACGCACGACAAAGAACCAATTATAGCGGTAATTGTAGCTTCCGTTGATACCGTTAAAGCAATAGCTTCCGAGCATCGCCCACAGTATTGCCGTGAGGGTAACGAAAAAATCTCTTCGGCAGGGCTTAAACCCGAAATCGTTTTGCTCGTAAACAAGCACAAGCAGCCCGTAAACCGCCATAATGCCATGGAACACAAGCGTGCTCAGCGCGCGGTAGCAGAACGGATGTACCTGATACCACATAATACCCGCGGGATATATGAGATATACGAAGTTTGAAATAAAGCCGAGCAGGGCGAAATGTGTTCGGTATTCATAAAGCCGCTTGTTGTGTCGGCTTATAAAGCACATAACGCACATCGAGGTGCACAAATGGAACGGCAGGTTTTCGATATCTATTTCGCCGAACGCGAGCGGTCTTAAAAAATAATCCGAAAGATACAGACAAAAAACAAGGTCGATAAAGAAGGTTATTACCCTGTTCCGCGTTTCTGTGCCCTTGCTTTTAAGAAAGCGCACCATTGCAATGCCCAGAACCGCCGCGGCGATTATATAGCACCAATGCCAAGCGCCGAAGCATTTAAAAAGTATGCCGTCCTTTTTATCGGAAAGAAGCCGATGCAAAAAATCATACATAGCGTCACCTTATTTCCAAATAAATCGGTGATTTATCGATTCTCCGCCGTCGACGACGATATTCTGTCCTGTGCAGAAGCTGTTTTTAACAGTCAAAAAGTATGCCCATTCGGCAATTTCTTCGGGCGTTGCCCATTTTTTAAGCGGGGTTTCGTCCATTATCTGCGCCCAAAGCGTTGGATCGTTTATAACGCATTCGTTAAGCGGAGTGAGCACACCGCCGGGGTCGAGGCTGTTGCAGGTCGCACCGTAAGGAGCCACGCGCATTGCCGTGTTTTTCGTATATGCAATCACGCCGCCCTTGCTTGCACAGTATTCGGGAAATTCCGAACCTGTATGCGCGCTTGCAGAGCCGATATTCAGTATCGATTTAATATTTTCCTGCACGCCGTATTTTTCGGTAATATATATCAACGCCTTTAGGTTAATATCTATATCGGCTTCGTTTTGCGTGCCCGCGTTGTTTATAAGAATATCGACGTTATCTATGCTCGGCAAAGAATCGTAATCCCTTATATCCTGCTTGTAATGCATATATTCGGGGTGCGCTATGGTCGATTCCTGTCTGTCTATGCCGAACACGGTATGACCGTTCTGCAAAAACAGCAGAGCAATCGCTTTGCCTATCCCCTGCGACGTTCCTGTTATCAATATCTTCATTTTGCGTTCTCTCTTTCAATATATTCGAGATATTCCTTGCCTACCGATTCTCTTTTCCATCTTGTCACAATACGGTAGCCGAACGGAGAAAAGAGGATTTCCATTAACAGCTCCGCCACAGCGCCCGTGAGCGCGCACATCGCACATTGAACCACAGTCCAATGGAATCCGTCCCAGAAAATCGGCGCAAAGCCGACAAAAACGATAATCGAAAAGATAAAATTATCCAAAAACTGTCCGATAAAGGTCGAAACGTAGGTTCTCATCGCGTATGCGGCTTTACCGTCGGGATTTTTTTTGAACGCACTGCCGATAATAAAATTAAGCATATTGTTTATAACCGCAGACGAAAGGAACGCAACCGTACTGCCAAGCAGTATAAACCATGTTCCGCCGAATATATCGTTGAAAACGCTGTAATCGCCCGCGTTCGAGGGGATAACGCTCGCAACGAAGAAAATAAGGCAGGTAAGCAGATTTATCAGCGCGGCGAGCACCGATATTCTGTTCGAAGCCCCCGGTCCGAAATGCTTGGTTACAATATCCATACACATAAACGAAAGCCAGGATATGAGTATACCGCCGTCAAGCGCGATCCATTCGAGCTGAAGCAGGGTTTTGTTCGCAAGCAGGTTCATACAAACGACGCTTACGACAAAAAGCGTCATTACCGTTGCGGGTATACTCCGCAAAAGTATCGAGCTTTGCTTTATTTCCTTTTTAAACCACTTTTTTATTGACGTCATATCGCTAACCATATATAAAATTTCGCTGTTTTTGCTATTATATCACACAATATCCGAAATTTCAATAAAGCCGCAGTGCAAAGATGTTGAAAAAATATGCCCTATGTGGTACAATACACAAAATAATATAAAAATACGAAGAGGAACAAATATGATCGTTTTGATAGCGGGAGCATCGCACTGCGGCAAGACCGCACTCGCGCAGAAATTGCTCGAAAAGTATAAATACCCTTATTTGTCGATCGACCATTTAAAAATGGGTTTAATTCGTAGCGGTAATACAGATCTTACCCCTATGGACGACAATGAATTAACCGAATATTTATGGCCCATTGTTCGTGAGATGATTAAAACCGCCATTGAGAATAAACAAAATTTGATTGTCGAGGGCTGTTATATTCCTTTTGATTGGAAAAAGGATTTTGCAAACGAATATCTCGATAATATCAAATATTTCTGCCTTGTACTGAGCGAAAGCTATATCAAAAATCATTTTGCAGACATAAAGAAATATGCAAACATCATTGAGAATCGTTTAGACGACGAATGGTGTACGATGGATAGCGTATTGGCAGATAACGCCCAAGTCCTGAACCTCGCAATAAAACACGGCGTTGACTATATACTTATCAACGATAAGTATGAGATTGAGATTGAATTGTATTAAGAATTATTTCCACTCCTTAAAGACACAAAAAAGCACGTTTGACATTACTGTCGGACGTGCTTTTTATATTGTGTTATGAAAAATCAGCTATACGTAAAGCTGCACCGCACCGCAACGTATTCCATAGAATAGGCATCGCGGCAAAAGAGCGTCAAATCATAATCCGTACCGATAAGCCAGTCGCTCTTGGCACTTTTGGAACGGTCAACTCGGCTAACCGTATAGGAAAACCGTGCTCCCGTCATATCCGTTACGGTGATAACCGTTCCGTTTTCAATTTTGTCGCAGAATAAGAATTGATAAGAGTTGTCCGCGCCGCCGATCACCAACGAGTGATCATAACAGCTACCGTAAAATCGCGCAGGTGAATTATAAAGCTTTTTGCTGTTCCACGCATCCGCCACAGGCAGTGTAAGATTAAAAGAGGGGATCTCCAATAACGCTACATAGTCTACGTCGTCGATCTCTAAAACCGGCATATTGGGATTAGGATATATCTCGGGTACACCTACAAGTCTTTCGGGTAATAGCTCGTTCATCCTTGTTACCGCTTTTTGACTTTCATTAGCGCCGATATGTATGCGGATCTGTTGACCTACAACGAGCGAAAAGCTAACGAGCACTAAAGAGATACCCAAAGCAAGAACGATCGGAAATCTTCTTTTTTTCATGCCTGCTTCTGCCTCCTGCCGTATATACCAAGCACGATCAGCATAATACCTGATATACACATCAGCACGATATACAGTGTTAAATTGGAGGTATCTCCCGTCTGCGGAGGATCGGGAATATCCGCAATAGATTCGTGCGTATTCACGATCGAAAAGCTACTGCCGTTCTGCTGTACCGTTACGGTATAGACCTCGGACGTTGTGCGTTCCGCTACCGTCCATTTGCCGTGATCGTCTTCAGATACATACCAAACGTAAGACCAGTTGTTTTCGGCATCTAAAACTTGGGTTTCTGTCAGCTCGCCATCCTTATAGATATCGACCGTAACCTGCTCGGGACGATCCGCCTGATTGTCTGCGTCCTGCCAAAGCTTTGTAACTCTATATTCGGTTTTGGGTACGTATTCCACGCACTTTGGCTTGGCTTCGACGTCATAATCAAAGGAGCCGTCTTGTTCGGGCGTAGGAAGGTAAACCATAAATTGATTAAATACGTAGGTGCCGCTGTTGTTTTCCGCGACCGCTTCGCTGACGAGGTATAAGCCCGTTTCCAAATGCTCAAATACTGCCGTTCCGTCGTCGTTTGTCGTCCCCTCTCGGTAGGGCACAAGCTGATTGGCAACAATATACGAGCTCAACGTTTCGGCGGTGTTTGTCCACTGCTCTTGCACAGTGATATTGTGAATATTGATCGGATAGGATGAAAAAGGCTCTATCAGCTCAAACGTACCGTCGGGGAAGGCTTCGGCAACGCGGTAGATGCTGATCGGAAGATCCGAAAAAGCCTGTCCGTCTTTTTGGTAATGCAGGGTCAGGCTTGCTTCCGCCGCGGGATCCAAAGGGGTTGCCGCTTGTATATACAGCGGACAAAATAACGCCATACATAAAGCAACAACGCTTATCAAAAGTGCAATCTGTTTTTTCATAAATTTTCTTCCCCCAAAGCTTCTTTCTTCACGGGTGCAAACATCACATAAATCAGCAGCACAAAAATAATCGGAAGCGCAACTATCGGCATAACGATCAACGGTTCAATGCGGTATGCTTCATTGGCAACATACAAGCTTCGCGTTTGAGTTGCATCTACCTGATGACCGCGGACCAAAAGCCGCTGGGTGTTGATGCCGTAAGGAGTGCAGGTTAACAGAGTACAGTAATCCTTGCCGTCCTTAATTTGAATAAGGCTTGTATCGTCGGGTTCGACAATACGTATTTGATCCACTTCGTATGTAATCGTACGGTCCAGAATGGTGAAATAAAACGTATCGCCGATTTCCATTCTATCCAAATGGGTAAATAAAACCGCAGTGGGCAGACCGCGATGAGCAGAAACAACGCAATGTGTACTTTCGCCGCCCACGGGCAGACTGGTTCCCTGTAAATGACCTACCGCAACGCTGAGCACGCCATCGGACGTTCCGTGATAAACGGGTAATTCCTGACTGATCTTCGGCACCGTGATATATCCCATCATACCCGTGCCGCCGACATTCAGAATACTGTTGTAATCGGGCAGGCGGTTGTGTTCAACGAGCGGCTCGCTCAGTTGCGAAAGCTGTTTGTTATAGGCATCCGCTTCATCAAAAATAGCGGCATAGTCCTCGGGCTTATATTGCGACAGCATCGCTTCGTAATCTACGATAGCCTCACTTTGTGTTTTGGAGTTCCAATAACTGCTGATAGAAGGGTATAACAGCACGGACAGACCTATGAAAAAAGAAACAAGTAATATAATCGTTGATTTTTTACTTTTCATAAGCCTCTCCCTAATGTTATTGATTACCCCGGCAGGAGCAAAGCTCCCGCCGGGATTGAAATTATACAGTCAGAATATTTATGATTAGTCCTTGATCATAGACATTCTCTTCTTGGTAACCAGCAGAACACCGGCAAACAGAACTACGATTGCACCAATGGTGATGAAGAGTACGGTACCCATACCGCCGGTTTCGGGCAGCATAGAGCCGGTCTTGTTGACTACGTGAACACCGGAACCGGTGGAGTAGATTTCACCGTTAAAGGTAGCATCGAGATTGCCGTCGGAGATGATGAATCTCTGGCGTGCGGAAAGCTTGTTATAGCCGTCGGGTGCTGCAGTTTCTTCCAAATAATAAGTACCGTTGTCGAGACCGTTCACACGGACCTTACCGCGAACCACGATCACGGTAGCACCTGTTTCCTCGGCGCTTGCCTTGCGGTAGAGGTGGTAGCCGTCTTCGGTAAGGGCAGGGTCGCCGTTATCGTCAAGCACCTGCACAACAGGAACCTCGTTGCCGCCGTTAGCAGCATCGTAGATCTTAAATTCAGCGCCGTCGATGGGCTTGTTAGAGGAGTCGGTCTTAACCAAGTCAAAGCCGTAGGTGTAAGTAGTAACGGAATCCTCGTTGGATTTGCCGCCTTCACCGAAGGCAAGCCATGCATTGTTCACGTTGCCGTCTTCTGCAATGACAGCCTCGTTGTTCAATACTGCGGTGTAGTAAACGATGATCTTATCGTTGGTTTCCAACTCGTCGCAGAATTCCTTTAAGAAACGTACTTCGAAGGAGCAGTCGTCATCGAGGTCTGCGCCGGTCTTTACTTCGTACAGAGTGGTAGCCGCTACGTGGGTGCCGGTACCGGGAACCACGTGTTCGATCATGGAAACACCGGTGAAGGTCAAGCCGTCATCCATAACATCGTGAAGAACATAATTTTCAGCACCTGCGTGAACGTTGATGGTAACGCGGTATTCAACGGTCTGACCGATGTCAGTGGTGTTGACAATGCCCCACTGATTAGTAGAGTCTTCCTTAACCTGCTTGTCAATGGTGGGGATGCCGTTTTTAGCATTGATAGACGCGTCGGGGTTGGTGGTGGTAAGACCGCAGAGAGCACCCATAGTGGAGTCTACAAGATAGTAGCCAAGCTCAAGACCCGAGAACTTACCGGACTTTTCGGTAATTACGAATTCGCCGTCGTTTTCAGAGGACTTAACGGGGGCAATGCCGTTTTCTTTTGCATAAGCCAGTGCAAGCTTTGCAAAGGCAGCCTTGGTGTCATCGTCTTCGGTTGTAGCCCAGGTTACATAGCCGTCTGCATCGATAGCCATATATTCCTTGGCGTCATCCGTGGCAAAAAATGCCGTCCAAGCCGCATTCACCTTGTAGGAGTATGCGCCTGCATCTACGTCGTAGCTTTCGAGATCGAGCAGCTTGTAGATTTCGTAGGTAGTGGTGGTGCTCACACCGTTAATGGTGATAGAGCCGGTTTCTTCCGCGAAAACGGTTACAGAGAGAGATGCCATCAGCATCAGAGCGAGAATAATGGAAATAAACTTTTTCATTGTTTTGGTTCCTTTCTTTTATATTTTTTTATTTTATCGTTTGTTGGGGGAATCGAATTCACGGCGCAATTTTTTGCCGCGATCAGAAGGCTTATTTCATCCTCCTTTCCCGCTTGCGCCTTGATCCGATTCCATATACAAGTGAGGCGAGCATAATGCCTGCGCCGCACAGTACGTACATCAGTCGGGCAGATGAGCCGGTAGAAGGTAGCTCGGGACCGCCCGGGTGGTAGGTGTTTGTGATAACAGCCGAATAGGTCGGCGGAGAACCGTTGTTCACTTGAACGTCACCGTAAGAGGTAGACCACTTTGGCTTTTCCCAAACCTCGTCAACGGTGTATCGGATAACGTTTCCTGCCTCATCTTTATAGGGAAGGCCCTGGAAAATACCCTGCCAACCGTTTTTCAGGTTCAGTGTCATGCTTCGTCCGGTATTGACGCCGTTTGCAAACAAGCGAACCGTTACCGAAAATTCCTGATACATTTTCGTATCGTAGCCTTCAGGAATCACCCAGTTTTTGTTCACGGACAACGAGGTTTCGTTGTTAGCCGCCAACGGAGTGTTCGTGATCTGATATGCCCAATCTCCCACCTCCATTGTGGTAGAGGTCGTGATTTTTTTCATGGGGATCAGAATCAGAGAGCTGTTGGCATTGGTGCTGTAATTGAACTTCTGGGAATTGTTTAGGCTGTTTGCCAGATAGTAGTTATTTCTGCCTTGCTGGTAGAATATCTGCAAACCGCCTCCCCTGCTGCTTACCGAAAATTCCTGACGGTCATTAGACCCTGGTGAATCGATTCTGCCGTAGAAGTCCGTGGGACTGCCGCCGCCGTAATAGAAGGTGATGACCTGTCCGACACCGTTGGTAAACTTCACCTTTCCGCCGCTCACCGTAGTGGTCCACAGCGCGTTCGGCGAGGATTTTGCCGTTTCCTCATCCACCCATTTAAAGCCGGTATCCGCACCGTTTCCCGAGGTAGAGAGATAGCCGTTGGCGGTCCTCAAAATGTAGGTTTCTCCATTCTGGAAGGACAGCGCCTCTGCCCATTGGGTTTGGGTGATCTGGATTTCGGTAATCCGTCGTACCGTAGAGTAGTAGCCCGATTCGTAGGATTCCTCGACACCGTATTTCACTTCTGTCAGTGCTTCGTAATCATACTTGGGCAGATTCGTCCAGATATACGTCCAGTTGTTCTCATCGCTGAGAGTGATCTCACGAATTCGCCGTACCGTTCCGTCGGGGTCGGTCACCGTCAGATAAGCCGTGATGTAATCGTCACTGTGGCTCTTGGTGTCCTCCCATTTTTTAATCACCTGAACGGTGGTGGTTTCGGTCACCGATTCGGGTGCGTTGGTTGCGACAATGTAAACGGTTTTCGTTTCTTCATCGATTCGCACACCGTGAACGGTATAGCCGTTGGAAGGCTCGTTGCCCTCTGCATCGGCAATCACGTCCACGTGATAGGTTACACGGCCTTCTCTTTCGACAGTCAAACGGATCACGCCTTGGGCAAGGCCGTAGCCTTCCTTGTTCGGCGGACCGGTTTCTTTAATGTAATAGGTGTTACCCGAGCCAAGACCCCAAAGCTTTGCAACGCCGTTTTTTACGGTGAAGGTGCTTTGGAAGCGATCGAGAACGCCGTCTGCCAGATCTTGATTGTAGGCTTCTTCGCTTTCCCAAAGATCAGCCGTCTGCGTACAAGCAAAATCCGTATAAACAGTGAACTGCGCTCCGTCAAGTAATTCCTGTGTCAGAACATCCTCTTTTTGAATCTGCAGTTCAAAACGCGGAGCGAGGTTAAAATAGATAGAGCAGTTGGAACGTGAAGAACCGCGTTCCAGATAGAGCACGGACAGAGTATGGTCGCCTGCGCCGATACCCAGATCCATAAGGCTGGTTTGACGCTGACCCTGCACGGTTACCTGACCGGTAGAAAAATCGATTACGCCGTCCTCTGCACCGTGAATACCGCCGATGTCCAGCACCAGCTGTCCGTCAATCAGAACCCACAGGTCGTCGTCACCGCTGAATCGGAACTGCATATCGTTTCCGTAAAGGTCCTTGTTGCCGTTGGTGCCGGGCTCGTTGGGAAGATAGAACTTAATGTCCGTCCGCATACCGTAGGCATAGTCGGTCTGCACGTTGTTCGAGCTGTTATGGTCGCCCGAATTATATTTGGAGTCGTAACGATAGTGAGGGATTCCCGCATACTCTCCGTTAACGCCCGCGTAGTTGTAGGATCCGACTGTTTTGCCGTTGGTGTTGGCATAAGGGGAGTTCAGGGGCAGGAAGTCCGAATAGGAGCTGCCGATAGAATCGGAGGTGGCGGCCAGATAATCGTATACGTAAAATCTGCCGTTGCTCTGATTATAGGATGCGGCGTTATGCTTGGAGTCGTAGTAGTAATAGCCGTAATACTCATCGTTGGGGTCGTCCATTATCTGGAACAGATGGTCACCCGTTCCCAAATAAGTTTTACCCAAAATACCGTTGCCGGTAGCAGGATCGAAGCTATTGTCTGTTGCAAACAACAGCTGTCCGAGCTCTGACGTATAAATATTCGGCGTCACGATACCCTCTCCGGGATACACGTTATGATCGCTTCGGTTATTGGGTATACACAAGCGACCGCCGCTGTCATTGTCAATGAATATAAAATCCAAGGTTTCTTTGCCACCGTGGGAAACGTTTCCGGAGGTTACCATCGACCAGGTTTCCGAGTGGCTAGAAGCATTGACCGTTACCTGCGCCTTTGACGAATGAAGATTGTACAGATAGTTGTAGTCAAACATGTGGGTGGTGATAAAGGAATTGGTGCTGACCGTATCTGCCACCTGTGCATTAAATTGTCCTATATCGTATGTATTTGCCACCCAATCCGCATAGAGCACTGCATTTCCGCTGACCTGCATTTGTGCACCGGGCAGATAGTATCGGGCATTGGTCACATCGTACCAGCCGCGCAGTTTGTAGCTGTACTTACTGGGGGAGCTCCACTCCGTAGGAAGCTTTATGGTACTGCCCGCAGATACGGCATAAGAGGTATTGGGCGAGCCTGTCAGATGTTCCATGCCGCCGTCTGTACCGTCCAGCCAAACCGTACACCGCTCTGTTACGCCAAAGTAGTATTCCGAAGCTTCCGATTGGCTCCTTGTCATCTGGAAGGCGGTGGCGTTATTATTCAGCTTGGAATATTCATTGTTGCTTCGCACCTTAACGCCGGATCCCGACCGAACCAATCGGCTCGTATATGCACCGCTTGTCGTAACACCCGAGCCGTTATCGGGATAGCTGTGCATATACCGCCCCGTGCTCACGTTTTGGATCAGATAGGTATCTGTGCCCGAGGACGTAAACGACCAGAGCAAAATATCCGAATCGGCAACGTCTGCGGATATGTTGCCGCCTGCATCAATGTTGATCTGCACAGCATTTCCGTTTCCGTCGAATGCGTAGTGCTTATTATTAACGGTGGTATACACCACAAACAGACTGTCTTCCGAGAATATTCGGTTCGAATAGGCGACGGTCTTGGCAATCACGTCCGTAGGTGCCAACAGCATCAGCGAATCACCGCTCGGCACCAAGCCGTATCCCAATATAGCGGGGTCGTTGGCTTTATACCGCGTTTCGGTAACCGCGTTGTTCAGATCGCCTTCAATAACCGTAATTTCGGATTCGTTAAAATCTATAATGATCGCCACGGCGTTTGCACCGTAGGATTCGCCTTCGCCTTTATGTAGGAACAGCAGGTTGCCGATTTCGGCAGATGCATCTGTGGCGGCTTTGTAAAGCCCTGCCCTCTCCCATTCCAACCGCATGGATTCCGGTCCTGCATTCATCGGCAGATCGGTTGCGCCCGCATATTCAAGGCAGAAGGAAGCGAACATAGCCGACCAATCGCCGTAAGGATTTCCGTACCATTGACCGTAGCGTGTAATACCTCGGCGAACGCCGTCGGCATCCACTTGGAAATTCAACGTGCTTTCCGTATAACCAAGCTGAGATTGGGCAACCAAAACCACGTTTGATTTCGTGGTAGGGCCGCGAACCATATCGGCTAAGGTCATTTCCCAATCATCAACGGTTTCCAGATCGGCGTTAATGTTGCTGTAACAATCGGATTTATGGGTATGCTCTTCCTTTGCACAGGCAACACACGATTCGCTGTGTATATGTTCATCTTTTCCGCAGAACGCCTCTCCTGCGATACCGATACCGGTAAGTTTCAAGCTCCAAAAGACGATCAATATAACGATCAAAGAAAGGGTCGGGATGATCTGCCGAAGATTATGACGATCTCTTTTGCTTATATTCACTTGTTCCAAAAGCTTTGCTACATTTTCCGGCAAGATCACACCTCCTTTCCGATTGTTGTGTTTGGTGTCAGTCTATAAATTCAAATTCCGATAATGGCCAAAATTTGCAAAAAATCTTACCGACTATTTGATCCTCGGGTATACAGCCGATTACACTGCTTCGGCTGTCGATAGAGGTTTCCCTTTTGTCACCCATCACGAAATAACAGTTTTCGGGTACCTGATAAGGAAATTCAACGTCGCACTCACCCAAAGCCTTTTGGCTGATATAAGGCTCGTCCAACGGATTGCCGTTCAGAAAAACCGTGCCGTCGGATTCGATCCAGATATAATCTCCCGGTGTGGCGATTACACGCTTGATCAGTATTTTATTCGAGTAATAAAAGGCGCAAAGATCGCCCGTTTGCAGATCGTTCTTTTTTACCAAAAGAACAATATCCCCATCGTTCAGATTCGGTTCCATGCTGGTGCCTGCAATTTGCAGTACCGGCAAAATCAACGTAGCAATCAATGCGGCTACCGCGGCGACAACGACCAACGCATTTACCGTGCGCTTAAGCAATTTGCGAAAACGGCGCTTATAGCGTTCGCGCTTCAGCTCTTTTTGCAGATCATCTACTGCGGGAAGCTCTTTCTTGCTATCTCTTACAAAGTATTTTTTCATACGTCATTCTCATCCTTTATACGACGCGCCGCCGCCAACGCCTGAAAAATAATTGCCTCACTTTTTTTGTTAGCCTCTTCCTCTATATCTTCGGCGTGCTTCTTTGCCGCATCGATATACATATCGGCGGCATCCTGCGCCGCCTGAAAAACACCGCGCAACTGTAAAGAGGCCTCTGCTATTGAACCCAAAGAGGAAATTTGAAGATTTAAATTGCTCAACTGCTTCTCTGTTTCGTCCAAACGGGCTTGTAATTCGTCTGCACGCTCGGTTTGAAGAATCAACAGCTCCAAAAGCTGATAACGGTTCAGTTTTTTCAGTTCCTTTTCTGTCAAAGAAAACACCTCTTTCGCTAACGAAAAATACGGCAAAATACTGTCAAAAATGCGTAATATATATTTATGCAAAATCTCTTATATTCCGCAAAAAGCAAAGCCACCCAAGAGGTATAGTGAACCATATCTCCAAGACGACTGTTATCATTAATAAGGTTGTGGCAGAAAATGGGCGCAGTTACGCTGTCTGTCCTTGTGTCTGTCTATAAACAGATTGTAACACATCATTGCAACACGCCTCCTACTCTGTGTTTTATCTATAAATACAGATAGTATATTATATCACCAATCCTTCTGTTTTTCAACGGTTTTCGACATTTTTTCAAAAAGTTTCAAATCGTTTTCCCGCTCAATCCGGCGGCAAAAGATACGCACTGTTCGAATTTCCCGCTCCGCCCGAGCAAAAATCCGAGCACTCGTTTTTGCCGCGCACAAAGAAAACGCCGTGCAGCTTGCACGGCGCTTGATCTTTAGTTTATTATAATGACTTTTCTCTGCAAATCGCTTCGGAAAAATCGGCGTGGTTTTCAAGGCACTAAACCGCCGAAAACCCGCATAAACAAAGGGTTTTACTTATCGATACTCTTCATCGTGGGGAAGAGCAGAACGTCGCGGATTGCTTGAGAGTCGGTAAGGAGCATACACATTCTGTCGATACCGTAGCCGATACCGCCTGTGGGGGGCATACCGATTTCGAGAGCGTTAAGGAAGTCTTCGTCGGTGGTGTTTGCTTCCATATCGCCTGCGGCAAGCTGTGCTTCCTGCGCCTTGAAGCGTTCGCGCTGATCGATCGGGTCGTTAAGCTCGGAATAAGCGTTTGCCATTTCCCAGCCGTTCATAAAGAACTCGAAGCGTTCAACGTATTCGGGGTTTTCGGGCTTCTTCTTGGTAAGCGGCGAAATTTCGATAGGATGATCCATTACGAAGGTAGGCTGAATAAGGTGTTCTTCGACGAATTCTTCGAAGAAGAGGTTAAGAATATCGCCCTTCTTGTGACGGTCCTCATAATGAACGCCCTTTTCTTTTGCGATCGCGCGTGCTTCCTCGAGAGTTTTGATTTCGTTGAAATCAACGCCCGAATACTTCTTAACCGCATCGACCATAGTGATACGCTCGAACGGCTTACCGAGATCCATTTCCACGCCGTTATAAACGATTTTGGTGGTGCCGAGCACTTCGTTTGCAACGTGGCGGTACATATTTTCGGTAAGGTCCATCATACCGTGATAATCGGTATATGCCTGATAAAGCTCCATAAGAGTGAATTCGGGGTTATGACGGGTATCCAAGCCTTCGTTACGGAAAACTCTGCCGATTTCATATACCTTTTCCATACCGCCGACGATAAGACGCTTCAAGTAAAGCTCGAGCGAGATACGAAGCTTGAAATCCTCGTCAAGCGCATTGAAGTGTGTTTCGAAGGGTCTTGCCGCCGCACCGCCCGCGTTCGAAACGAGCATAGGGGTTTCCACCTCTAAAAAGCCCTGACCGTCGAGAAAACGGCGGATAGCGCTGATAATCTTCGAGCGCTTGATAAAGGTATCCTTTACTTCGGCGTTCATAATAAGGTCAACGTATCTTTGACGGTATCTTGTATCGGTATTGGTAAGACCGTGGTACTTTTCGGGGAGTATCTGCAAGCTCTTGGAAAGAAGAGTAATTTCGGTAACGTGAAGCGAAATTTCGCCTGTTTTGGTAGTGAAAACGCTACCCTTTATGCCGACGATATCGCCGATATCGAACTTTTTAAAGCCCTGATATTCTTCTACGCCGATACTGTCACGCGCGACGTAGCACTGGATAGTTCCCTTTAAATCCTGGACGTTACAGAAGGATGCCTTACCCATAACGCGCTTGGACATAAGTCTGCCCGCGATGCTTACGTCCTTGCCTTCGAGCTCGGAATAGTTTTCCTTAATATCCGCGCTGTGATGTGTCGCATCGTATTTTGTGATAACAAAGGGGTCCTTGCCCTCTGCCTGAAGATCGGAAAGCTTCTGACGGCGCACCGCTAAAAGATCGCCGAGATTAACTGCTTCCTGTGGGGCGTTGTTCTTGATTTCTTCGCTCATAATTTTAACTGCCTTTTTATATTACTTGGAAATTTCGGTGATAGTGTATTTTACAATACCCATAGGAGTTTCTACGTTAACGCTGTCGCCCTTGCGCTGACCGATAAGTGCCTTGCCGAGAGGGCTGTCGTCGCTGATAAGTCCCATAATGGGGTCTGCTTCTGCGGTAGAAACGATTTTATATTCGCATTCTTCGTCTGCATCGATATTGTGAACGGTAACCTTGTTACCTACGTTTACCTTATCGGTACCGAGCTCGGAGTCGTCGAGAACTATTGCATTTTCGAGCGTAGCTTCCAGATTGGCAATTTTGCCTTCGATTTCCGCCTGCTCGTTTTTAGCTTCATCGTATTCGCTGTTTTCCGAAAGGTCGCCGTATGCTCTTGCCTTCTGAATAGCCTGAGCAACTTCCTTACGCTTTACTGTTTTAAGATGTTCGAGCTCCTGCTGAAGCTTTTTAAGTCCCTCGTGGGAAACGATAATCTGCTTTGCCATTGGTGTGAATCTCCTCTTTTATGTGTGAAATTATTATACTTTATTTGTTTTGCTTATTCTGTCGCATTGAGTAATTCTATTGCCTTTTGAAGCTGTATATCCTCTTCCTTCGGCATTTTGAAAAATCTGTTTTCCCATTCCTCGTCAAGTGCGATTTCATGATCGGGCTTGATGCCGATTTTATCGTAGCTTACGTTCGAAGGGGGATTGTAAAACGCGCTCGAAAGCTTTAAGGTACTGCCGTCGATAAGAACCCGCGTGGTTTGCATTGTGCCCTTACCGAAGGTTTTAGTGCCGATAATTTCGGCAAGCTCGTAATCGCGCAGTGCCGCGGTGAACAGCTCTGCCGCCGAAGCGGTATTGCCGTTACAAAGCACTGCCATTTTGCCCGTTATACAGTTCGAATCGGAATTTTGCGTTTGGGTGTTGCCGTCTTTATCGACTATATTGATTATCGGTCCTTCGGGGAGCAATAAATCGAGCACGGCACAAATTTCGTTCAAATATCCGCCCGAATTGTTACGCACGTCGAAAATAAAGCTTTCACAGCCTTCGCTTTGTGCAAGCGCAAGCTTTTTCGTGAACTCCTCCGAAACGGTTTCATCCGAGAACGAAAGGATACGGATATACGCGATATTGTTTTCGAGCTTTTCGTAAAATACGTTTTCGCTCGCAACCGCCTGACGTGTTATTTTGAGTTCGATACGCTCTTCACCGCGAAGAACGGTAACGCTTACCTCAGTGCCGGCTTCGCCGCGCACCGAATCAAGAAGCTCGTAATAGGTTTCGTCGCTCGCTTCTATCCCTTCTGCCGCAACGATTATATCGCCCTTTTTCATTCCTGCCTTTTCGGCGGGAGAATCGGGGATAACACCGAAGATATAAACGCCCTCGGTATCGATATCATACGTCGCGTGGACACCGATTCCGACAAAATCGCCGTCTGCCGAATCGATAAGTGCGGCATATTCCTCTGCCGTAAGGTACTGACCGTAATCATCGGCAATGCTTATAACAAGCGATTTATAGAGATTTTCCCAAAGCTCGCTTTTATCGTAATCGTGAACGTAATAGCCCTCGATCATCGCTATCATCTGCGCGAGCTTGGTATATTTTTCCGCTTCGCCGTCCGTAAGCCCGATAAAGTCTGCGTATTCGCCCAGATCGGCGGAATCGAGCCTCGAGGCAATAAGCTCCTCTTTATGCTTTATTTCCGAATAGGAATACACCGAAACGAAGGTAACGGCGCATACAAGCAAGGAAATAATAATGCAGGCGAAGGGGGTTATTCTTTTTTTGAACATTAATATCCTTCTTTAGTTTTTATAGGTCTTTTTATCGTAATAGCCGTTGGGAAGATACTTATTCGGGTCTGCGTACTGACCGCCTTGGGGATGGCTTTCGTTATTGTTTATAACACCGAAATGCAGGTGGTAGCCCGTGGATCTGCCGGTCGTGCCGACGTATGCGACAACCTGACCCTTTTTAACGTGCTCGCCGACCTTTACTTCATATACGGGGCGGGATTTTGTGGTATTGTCGCAGTGTGCATAGAGCGAGGAAATACCGTCGCCGTGGTAAATGATAACGCATTCGCCGTAGCCGCCGTTATAGGAAGCTCTTGTAACAACACCGTCCGCAACCGCAAGAATGGGGGTTCCCTTCGAGCAGGCAATATCGATACCCTTGTGGAATTCGGTGTTGGGCTTGCCGAACGGATCGTTACGCCAGCCGTACTGGCTCGTAACGCGGTAAGACGAGGTCTTTACCGGCCAGCCGAACGGAGAATCCATCGAATACATCTTCTTGCGCTCTTCTTCGAGCTTGGCAACCTTTGCCTTGATTTCCTTGACCGCCGCGTTCTTTTCGGTAAGCTGTGCCGAAAGCTCTTCGGAATTAAGGTCGAGTTCATCTGCGATTGTCTGGAATTCGGTTATCTTTTGTTCTCTTTCGAGCTTCGAACGGTTGAGCTCGGTAAGATGCTCGTCGTATTTCGCCTGTGCTTCGGCAAGCTCGGCATCGAGCGCTTCGAGCTCGGATATCGAAACCTCGATTTCCTTGATAAGCTCGTTCGCCGCGTTCATTATATCATTAAAATGATCGCGCTTTGTAAGATAATCCGAAATGCTTTCTGCCGAAAACAGCAGCTCGAAGGAATTCACGTTACTGTTTTCGTATATGAACTGCATAAGCTTTTTATACATCGAGGTACGGTATTCGTAATCCTCGCGCACTATCGCCATTTCGGTAATAACCTCGGCGCGTCTTGCGTCATAAGATTCCATAACCGCGGTATATTCGATTATATCGATATCGAGCAATTCTATTTCAAGCCAATACTGAGCCAGAAGCTCTGCCGTCTGTCCCGATTGGTTTTCGATAGAGGAAATGTTTTTGGAAATCTCGGCAAGCTCGGATTGAAGCTTTTTGAGCTCGTTCTGATATTCTTTTATTTCCCTTTCGACATCGAAAATGGTTCTTGCTTCGACCGATTCGTTATACGGCACCGAAAATGCGGTTGCCGCAAACACCATCATAAGCGAAAGCAGGAATATCAATGCTTTTTTTATCGTTTTTAACATTAAGGTTCTGCTCCTTTAAAATTACGCCTTCAGATACTTCTTCAAAGATATGCTGGAGGAAACAATACCCGCGAAAAGTCCTATTGCAAGGAAGCCGACGCCGACTAAAAGCGCATATTCTTCCCAGAAGGGAGCGGAAATAATACCGCTTGCGCCCGAAGTACCGGTCGCGGATGCGATAATGTCTTTAAGCAGGTAATCGTAAAGATAGAATTCTATACCGAACGAAATCGCCGCCGAAAGAATACCGATAATAACGCCTTCCACAAGGAACGGCATACGGATAAACGACTTGGTCGCGCCGCACAGACGCATGAATTTGATTTCGTTTCTGCGCGCAAATACGCCCAGCTTTATAGTATTCATAATTACAAACAGCGAAATAAGAAGGAATATCGCCATAAGCCAGAGTCCCGCGATATAAAGGGTGTTTTTAATGCTCATTACGTTTCCGTAAAGCTCGATATGGTCCTTTATATCTTCGGTTCTTACTGCGTCGTATTCTTCGCCGCTTCCGTCTGTAAGGGTGATCGAATCGATCTGGTTTTTAACTCTTGTAACCGCATCGAAATCCGAAAGGTTAACAAAGGTTATCTGATAACTGCCGCGAAGGGGGTTATCGTGCGAGGAGCTCGTTATGCCCAAATGACTGCCTTCGTCGTGGTCTTCCTTGTGCTCGTCCTCGAACGCATCTACCCAAGCTTCGCCCTTATACATTTCCTTGAATATTTCGTAATGCTCATCGGGAGATATGTATTTAAGGTTTCCGCTTTTGGGAACGGGAGTTTGATCGTTTCTGGTCCATTCGGAATTGCTCCACTCGACTATCGGCGATTCATCGCATATAACGGCAAGCTTTTCGCCGATTTCGATAATTTCGCCTTCGCTGTAATCCTTATCCATCATTATTTCGATAACGTTAAGGTTATCGATAGCGTTGAAGTTACGGTCGATGGTATCGATGGTAAGGTAAAAGGTTCCCACGAGTATCATACACGCAATAAGAACAAGCAGAGATGCGGTCGTCATAACGCTGTTACGGAAGATACCCTTGAAGCCCTGACCGATGTTATAGAAAATTACGCTAAGCTTCATTCCAGAAAGTCGCCTCCGATCTTATCGGATACGACAGCGCCGTTTTCGATCCGAATTACTCTTTTTTTGTATTGCTGAATGATATTCATATCGTGCGTTACAACGATAACCGTCTTGCCGAGCTTATTGATTTTAACAAGAAGCTCCATAATGCCTTCGGTAAGATCGGTATCGACGTTTCCGGTAGGCTCGTCCGCGATAATCGTATCGGGGTTGTTCACGAGCGCGCGTGCAAATGCGACACGCTGCTTTTCACCGCCCGAAAGCTGATCGGGGAAGGAATCGCTTTTGTGGCCCAAGCCGACAACGTCCAAAAAGAAGGGAACGCGCTTTTTGATAAGCGAGGGCTTCGCGCCGACGACTCGCATCGCAAACGCGACGTTTTCATAAACCGTCATTTTATCGAACAGCTTGAAATCCTGAAAGACGACGCCCATCGTGCGACGGAGCTTGGGAATTTTGCCCGAACGGATTTTTTCGAGCTGAAAGCCGTTAACCTCGAGCTTGCCCGAGGATATACGCTCTTCGCAGATAAGCAGCTTTGTAAGCGTGGTCTTACCCGCACCCGAATGGCCGACGAGGAAAACGAATTCTCCGTCGTCGATCTGCAACGAAACGTTATTCAGCGCGGCGTTACCGTTGCTGTATTCCATTGATACGTTTTCAAATTTAATCATTTCAAAGCACCGAATTAATAAATAGAGGGTTTGCTGATAAGATATTTCTTAACCATAAGAGCAACCTTGAAGGTGATTGCGTGTTCGAATTCGCGCAGATCAAGGCCGGTAAGCTTTTTGATCTTTTCGAGTCGGTATACGAGCGTGTTACGGTGAACGAACAGCTTTCTCGAGGTTTCCGAAACGTTAAGGTTGTTATCGAAGAATGCGTGAATGGTCTGAAGGGTTTCTCTGTCGAGGCTTTCGAGCGAGCCGCGCTTGAACACTTCCTGCAGGAACATTTCGCAAAGCGTGGTGGGAAGCTGATAAATAAGTCTGCCGATACCCAGGCTTTCGTAGTTGATAACGTTCTTTTCGGTATCGAACACCTTACCTACCTCAAGCGCTACCTGCGCGTCCTTATAAGAACGAGCGAGCTCTTTTACGTTGGTAACGATAGAGCCGATACCGATATGCACCTTCAGATAGAATTCTGCCTGAACGGTATCCACGATGCTCTTTGCGATAAGCTCGAGCGCTCTCGGGTCGGTTGCGGATTTAAGCTCTTTTACAAGAACTATATCCGATTCGCCGACGTTGATAACGTAATCGTGCGCTTTATCGGGGAACATATTCTGAATAACGTCATAGGGGATAATTTCGCCCGCGTTCATAAAGCGAATAAGTATAACGACACGGTTCACTTCGCTGTCGAAGCGGAGCTCCTTCGATTTGATATAAATATCGCCGGGGAGAATGTTATCGAGAATTATATTTTTGATAAAATTGGTTTTATCGTACTTTTCGTCGTAAAGAGTTTTAATATTGGAGAAAGAAACCGAAAGAAGCGCAGAAATGCTCTTTGCGGTATCGTCGCCGCCTTCTACGAATACAATGTATTCTATTCTTGCGTGGGAGCCGATGGGACGGTAGGTGTAATCGCCGATAACGAGAGTTTCGTAGCTGTAGGAAAGCTCATCGAGAATATCCTTGTGAACGCTGCCGATCTTCGAAAGCTGGCTGCAGGCAATAACGACGCCCTTATCGTCGATAATACCGATTTCGCGGTCAACCGCCTCTCGCATTTGATAAATCAAACCCTGAAACAACTTGTTGCTCATTTTGCATCTCCTTTTTATTGTAACAATTATTAAGCCAAAATTTATACACTGTAATTTTATCTCAAATTTCACTCAAATGCAAGTGTTTTTGCAAAAATACAACAAAGAAAAACAAGGAAATTTGTGTAAAATGCCGCCTTTTTCAAAAATCATAGCATTCTGCACAAAATTTATGAACGATTTATGAACAAAATCCCCATTTAAGCATTTTCGTTCGTTTGTTCTTGACAAGTCGAAAAAAGTAATATAATATAAAATCAAGAAACAAAAAAGGAGAACAGTCATGAACCAGAACTCTTATCAGAATCCCGAACAGAACAACCAGCCGAAACCCAAAGCAAGCGCGCTTGATTCGATCGTTAACCTCGTTGTTACAATCCTTCCCATACTTATTCTTGTTTTCGTCGGCCTCGGCGCAACCAGCCTGCTCTATTATTTTATCGGAGCGCTCGTCAACTCGTTCGGTCTTTACGGCTCGTTCGGCTCGTTTATCACATACCTCGCAACCGGTTTTTCCTCTTTGGCAAAATATTGCTTCTATGCAGCGGTTACCGCAGGCATCTACAAAATCGCAAAGAAATAATCACTGCTTCCCGACCGTTTGGTCGGGATTTTTTTATTGACAAACATTGCGTTTGATGCTATAATACATTTAACACATAAGTTAAATGTTAAAGGGCGTGATGTGAATGGCGATCCAAAGCACATTAAAAGCGCTTGCCGACCCGATAAGGCGCGAAATACTGAATATATTAAAGGGCGGAAGCATGACCGCTGGCGACATCGCCGATCGGTTCGAAATTTCCTTTGCCGCAATATCGCGTCATCTTTCGGTTTTAAAGGAAGCCGACCTTATCCGCGATAAACGCGATGGGAAATATATAATATACGAGCTCAACGCTTCGGTTTTAGAGGAAATTATGCTCTGGATATCCGATATACGAGGTGATAAGAATGATTAAAAGAAACAAAATAAGCATTATCCTTGCTTCCCTGCTCACCCTTTCGCCGATAATCGCGGGGATCGCTCTGTGGGACAGACTTCCCGAAAGTATGCCGACACACTGGGGTATAAGCGGCGAGGCGGACGGATATTCCTCCAAAACGTTCGCGGTTTTCGCGCTGCCGCTTATTATGCTCGCGTTTATGTGGCTCTGCATCTTTTTTACCACGCTTGACAAAAAGAACAAGGACCAGAACGAAAAGGTTTTGGGCTCGGTCGTCTGGATAGTTCCGATATTAACCTGTGTCATTTCTGCCGCAACCTACGTCGGTGCTTTGGGTTACAAATTCAGCAGCTCGCGAATCATACTCTCCGCCCTGGCGGTGATGTTCATAGTTATCGGCAACTATATGCCGAAATGCAAGCAAAACCGTACCATCGGCGTCAAGATAAAGTGGACACTCGAAAGCGAGGAAAATTGGCTCCGCACGCATCGGTTTGCGGGTATCGTTTGGTTCGTTTCGGGAATTTTATCGATATTTTGCCTGCTCCTTCCCGAAAAGGCGGCTTTTATCGCGTTTCTCCCGATATTGCTTGTCGCCGTCGCCGCCCCGATAATTTACTCGTTCGTGCTTCACAAAAAAGGAATATAGAAAAAAGGGAGCTATTCGCATTGCCGAACAGCTCCTTTTGTTAATTCAATATAAATATACCTAAATTCAGATAACCCGCAAACGCCACCCACGCAAGATAAGGAACAAGCAGATATGCGGCGATTTTATCGATCCTTTCGAACCTCTGCTTTGTAAGCCAGATAAATCCCCACATCAAAACCAGCCAAACAAACGCAAAAAGGTATTCGCCGAGATTAAAAAAGATTATCGACCAAAAGAAATTAAAGAAAAGCTGAACCGCATACAGCGACAACGCTTCCTTGCGCTTTTCATAGGTCGCCACCGTTATCCATATACGGTACGAAGCGATACCCATAAGCGTATAAAGCAGAGTCCAAACAACAGGAAACAGCCACGCGGGCGGAGAAAGCGGCGGCTGATTGAGCGCGCCGAAATCCTGCATCGCGTCGTTCGTAAGCAGTGCCGAAAGTCCCCCGACGGCAAGCGGTATCGCCAAAGCTATTATCAGCTTTTTCCATTGTATTCTCATAAAAAATCACCCCGAAGCATTGTATGCGTCTTCGGGGTGTTTTATACGTTTAGCCGTTAAGTATCGCGTCGAGGTTCCATTCCGCTACGATATAGATAACGTAGTCGGGAGCTTCGTTCTGTATCTGCGCCTTATTCCAGCCGTAGCCCCACATGCCCATATAGTGAGTGGAGTAGGTACGCTCTGCGAGTATATCGTACATCTGGGTGGAATAGGAGTCGCGCATTACCAAGCAGGTCGGAAGGTTGGATTTATAAGTTCCGACGGTATTTTCATAAGTCATCGAATCGTGATAGGTCAGCTTGTTTTCCGAAACGTAGCGCGGAACGTTCTTTATACCGGGATCGATGCTGTCCTTAAAGGTGCGGTAATAGGTGTATTCCTTTATCTTTGATTGCGACATAGCGAGATAGTAGGTCATATCGCCGCTGTTGCGGTATGCGGGGTTCCAATTAAATTCATCAATGCCTCTGGGCGCGGCTTCGGGGAATTTTTCGGAAATGTGGTTAAAGAGCTCGGTGTATGCGATAAATGCGCCGTAATCGGACCAATGGCTGTCGAGCTTATAATAAAGCGGCATTTCATCGTTTTTATGCTCTGCAAACGCGCCCTTGAGGTCGATAACCGTCGCGCCGCCCGCCTTTAACTGTTCGACAATAAGGTCGTATTTGGTATCGCCGCTTGCCTGCTTGTACTGCGAGGGAACGAGCTCGGGATAAACGCTCATTGTCGAGGGAACGAGCAGATATACGATTTCGGCATCGGGGTTAACCTCGTGAAGCGCCTTGAGCTTATTCTGTGTGCGGACTTTAAGGTTATCGAGCTGCAGCTTTTTGGGAAGGTTTTCACCGCGAAAATCGGGGAGCATTTTCTGGAACATAAACTGGAAATCTCCGCCTGTAACCACCGGCCACATATCTGCGCTCGGGGTTGTGGGCTTAATGCGGTATTCAAGCGCTTCGCCTACCTGAACGCCGTCTACCGTTTGGGTAAGCTTGACGTCGGCAACACTGCCGTTTGCTTTAACGCGCACGGAGTACCAGCCCTTATAGGACTTCGAGCTAACGGTAGTACCGTCGAACTCGGCGGTAACGACAGCGCCTTCGGAGCATCTGCCCACGATTGCAAAATAGGGTCTTTCGGAAAAGCTTGCCGCTTCGATATTCATGCCGCCCTCGACGTATTCGGTGGGAAGCTTTACTGCTTTCTTTTCGTCGGCTTTGGAGCTTTCGTCGGACTTGCTTTCTTCGGATTTGCTTTCTTCGGTGCTTACGCCCTTGCTTTCTTCGCTTTCGGACTTCGAGGGCTTGCTTTCCTCGTTATCGCTCACAAACGAATTCGCGCCGCTTTCGTCAACGCTCAAATCGTTGCCGCCCTCGCTTTCGCAGGATGCGAGAAAAACGGTAACCAAAAGCAAAAGTGCCGTGATAATTATTAGTGCTTTTTTCATTATATCCTCCGATAATTATTATTTAAGATTACCCAGATGCCCCGTCGTAATAATGTTTTCGGTATTGAAAACTATTAAGACCGCATCGGCTTCATAGGATTCGGCATAAGCCGATATAAAGGTATTCGTCGCAAGGTTTACCGCAACGATATCGAATTCACGCGCAAGGAACGGGATAAGACAGTTTGCGAACGAATCCTTTGCAACAAGCAGGGTATCGCGCTCGGTTCCCTTCTTTTTAATCGTGGTAATATCGTGCGTGCCATCCAAAAAGACGGAATATTTATCGCTCTTTCCGAGATAGTCGCGGTTGTAAAATCCGTTTATGGCTTCGCCGTCGGCGATGACCTCGTATTCGTCATCATCGGGAAGATGCCAGATTTCAAGCGTATCCTTTGTATATATCGGGAAATTCGCTCTGCCCGCGGTTGTGCCCGAAAAGTCTTCTATTCTTTCGATTTCAAAGCTTTCACGCGGGATAATGCTTTCTTCCCTGCCCAACTGCTTCATTATTTCGCAATAGGCATAATAAGCGCCGTTGGTCGTCCAGTGGTGGTCGGTGCGGTAATATACGTATTCGCCCGATTCGTACTTCGGACGCAGAAGCGAAAGAGCATCGATATATCCCGTTTTTTCGCCGAGCTCGCTTTTCATAAGCTCAAACGGCTTATCGCCGTCGGGACGGTCGTAGGAAAACACCGAATCGGCAATATCGACCGTGCGCGGAGGGAGCACCGTTACAAGCGGGATATTAAGGGTTTCGCCCAATTTATCGACCGATCCGAGCTGTGCCTTCAGCGAATCGAGATATATGCGGTCGGTATCCTCGGTGATATGTATTCTCGACTGATAAGCGTTGAATTCCTTTACGGCAAGCTGGTTCTTGCTGTAAAGCACGCCGTTGTTTTCCCCCTTCAAAAACGCAAGCTCGCTTCCGCTTTTGAGTCTGACAAAAACATCACGCAGAGGAAACTGATCGGCATAATAAACGTTCAGCTTATCAAGAAAGCCGTCGAACTCGGAATACGCATAGTCGAGCATCGCTTCGCCCTCTTGTTTGTAAATTCCCTCTATATCAATAGTGGGCATCTGCTCTAAATTTCGGTTTTCCTGATCCGAAAAGCTTCGGTCGGGAATAACGTTGAAGGAAACGGCGGTTATCGCTATGGTAAGACAAAAAAGTATTACGGTTATAAGCTCACTGCGTTTATACACTGTCCGTTACCTCCTTTAGAATATGTAATAAAGAAACGGCGAAAAGCTGTTATCGACCATATAGGCTATGCAGACCAAAAACAGCACCCAGATCAGAAAAGGCTTTACGGCATTAAGCTTGGGCATGCGTTCAAACAGCCTTGCGGTAATTTGCTTCGGATAAGGGGTGCAGGCAAGCGCACACACCGCAATAAAGGGCAGAAGACGAAGCAGAGCATAGAGCGTTCCGCTTGCAACAAGCGGTGTTCCGATACCGACAAGCTGCTTTGCCGACTGCGCGATAAGCGAAAGGTCGCTGTAAAAGAAGATCATCCAGCCGAAGCCGACGATAAGAAGCGAATAGATATGGGCAAGCGGCGGAAGCTTTTTGAGCAGCTTACCGAGAAACGCCTTTTCGATAACAAGGAATACCCAGAAATAAACGCCCCAAAGAATATAGTTCCAATCCGCGCCGTGCCAGAAGCCCGTCAAAAACCAAACCGTCGCAAGATTCAAAAATCCGCGGAGCTTGCCGACGCGGTTGCCGCCCAGGGGAATATAGATATATTCGCGGAACCAGGTAGAAAGCGTGATATGCCATCTGCGCCAGAAGTCGGTTATGCTCTTTGCCATATAGGGATAATTGAAGTTTTCGACAAAATCGAACCCGAACATTCTTCCCAAGCCGATCGCCATATCGGAATAACCCGAAAAATCGAAATAAATATGGAAGGTATAGCAGATCATTATCGCCCACGTTCCGAGCACGGTAGGCTCGAATTCGGCAGAGCGTTCGAACGCTTCGGCTATCGCGGCGGCAGAGTCGCCGAGAATAAGCTTTTTGGCAAGACCGGTCACGAAACGGCTTACGCCCGAAGCAAACTTCGAAACGGTTTCGGTTCGGCATTCGAGCTGGTCGCAAACGTCCTTATACCTTACTATCGGACCTGCGATAAGCTGAGGAAAGAGCGTAACGTAGGTGCCGAACGGCACGAATTTCTTCGCCAACGGAACCTCGCCGCGATAAAGGTCGATAGAATAAGACATTATCTGGAAGGTGTAGAACGAAATACCTACCGGAAGAACGAGATCCTTTATCGGATCGAAGCCGATGTTTTCGGCGAAAAAGTTATAATATTTAAAGAAAAGCAAAAACGAAAGGTTGCCTATCAGCGATACAGTCAAAAACAGCCTTGCGAGCCTTTTATTGCTTTCGCGGTATTTTGCGATAAAGAAACCGAATATATACGCGATAACTATGGAAAGAACCATAAGGTATATGTATCTCGGCTCTCCCCAGGCGTAGAAAATAAGCGAGGCGATAAACAGCGAAACGTTACGCGCTTTTTTGGGGACAAGATAATATATCGCAAGCGTCGATACGAGAAAACCGAAAATAAAAATCAGCGACGAAAAGACCATATATATTCCCTTTCTGTGTAATTACTTAGAGTATATCACATAAATTCGCAAAAGAAAAGATATTTTTTTAATTATAAACGTTACTTGTTATAGATTTTTAAATATTTGTAATTTTGTTTGATTATTCAAAAGAGTCATTGACAGAAAAGCGAAAATCGGTTATTATATTTGCGTAATAATATACTGATGCGAAAGGAACAACGAAATGAAAAGGTTTATTATTTTTGCTCTTGCGATTTTGCTCGCGCTCTCGCTTTGCGCCTGCAATAACGAACAGAGCAACGCAAGCGGAGAAAGCTCCGAAAGCAAAAAGCAGGAAGTCAATCTCGACCTCAAGGCAGAAGCAAATGCGATTATCGCAAAATATTCCTTATCGGGCGGCAGAACCTATTCCTCGGATTCCGAAGTTCCCGGCGAATATCTCGATGAAGACCTTATTCGTTCTTATTACGGCGACGCGGCGGCAGTGCCCAACTTCGACGAGGTAGAGGCTTATGCGGTGTATATCGATGAATCGAAGCCCATTAAGCCCTGTGAATTCGGCATTTTCAAAATGAAGGACGGTGCAAACACCGAAGAATTCATGCTCTTCCTCAAAGCGAGAATCGAGCTCAAAATCCAGAACGCAAAGGCTTATCCCACAATGGATACCGAGCCCTTGAAGACCGCCGTATTCACCGAAAAGGACGGATATATATGGTACGCCGTTGTTAAGGACGGCAACTCCGAAATAGACAATACACTCAAGGGGAAATTCGAATAATGGTAAAGCATATTGTAATGTTCAGATTCCTTCCCGAAGCCGAGGGAAGAACAAAGCAGGAAAACGCGCTTATCGCGGCGCAGATGCTCTCTGACCTTCAGGGCAAGGTGCCCACGCTTTTGAATTCGGAGGTAAGGCTTAATTCCGCAAAGGCGGACCGGAGCAATTACGACCTTATTCTTATTTCGGAATTCGAAAGCTTCGAAGCATTGAACGAATATATCGTTCACCCGCTTCACAAGGCTGTCGGCGAGTTTATGAAAAACGTACGCGAAAGCAGAAGCTGTGTCGATTATGAGTATTGATGCACTTTGCGAAACCTGCGAATTCGCCCGCATAGACGAAGAAACAGGCGATCTTATATGTGATGCCCTGCTTGACGAGGACGATATGGTCGATTTTATCTCCCACGGGAACGGCAGATGCAAATATTACCGTTTTTACGACGAATACAAAACGGTTCAAAAACAAAATTAGGGGTGCAAAATGAAAAGAGCTTTAAGTATTGCGATAGCATTAATTATGCTTTCCACTCTCTTTGCGGCTTTCACGGGTGTTAACGCCGCAGATGAAAAAATCGTTATAACCTTCACAAATCCGGTTATCACCGCAGACGTGGGCGAAACGGTTTCCTTCGATAATTACCTTGTTAAATTCGAAGGCGCAAGCGAAGCAACGGCGGCAGAATGGTACAGCGCCGACGACGGTGCAAAAGCAACCGACGCAAAAGCAACCGAAAAGGGCGTTGCGCGCTACACCGCAAAAAGCGGCGACAAGGAAATGACGATTTATTTCGTCGCGAAGGAAAAGAACGAAACCGAACACGTTCTCTTCGAAGCAGATTTTTCGAAATACACAAGCATTCAACAGCTTAAAGACGAAGGCTACGTCACAAACGCGTCCGACAGCTTTTACAGCTTTGCCGACGGCAATCTCGTAATGGGCGCAACCGCCAACGATTACGTTCGTCTTATACTTCCCGAATGGCTCGGCGATTTCGGTGATTATTCGGTAAGCGCCGAAATCAAAATGCTCGAAACCGCGAACGCTTCGCGCTGGTTCGGTCTTGTTTACCGTATCCAGAACGAAAACAAGAACCACTATCCCTATTATCACATGTGCGTGCGCGAGGATACCACCGCGGCAAACGGTATTGAATTTGCCGAACGCACAACCGCGAACGCATGGAACGTTGCAAGCACCTCAAGCGGCGACGTGAAATCCCTGAAAACCAAATTCAACACCCTTAACGTAAAAGCGTTTGAAAACAACGTTCAGTATAACATAAACGGTGTTGAAGAGATGTTCATAACGAAAGCGGTTATCGGCGTAAAGGCACCCGAATACAAAAAGGGTACGATCGGTATTACCATGAACTGCGGCAGAATCGCCGTAAAGAGCATAAAGGTTACCGTTTTGCAGTCGGTTCCCGAAAGAGCAAAAAAGACTCTCAACCTTATCAACAACAACCACGAGGAAAACAACCTTATCAACCCGATTGCGAACGTTGAATACGCAGATTCCGCAAAAGCGCTTGATTCTGTTTCGACAGAGGGCGCAGGCTCGATGCTCTTCAAGGTAAGCGAAATCGAAGACGTTACCGCTATCGCTCAAAAATGCGCCGAGCTTCAGGTGCTTCCCACCTTCCTGCTCGAATCGCAGGACGACGTCAAGAAGGTCAACAGCGCAATGAACAGCGCAGGGCTTAAGGACGCAAACGCAATTTCAAAGGATGCAAAGCTTCTTAAAAACATCCGCACGAACAAGCCTCTTGTACGTACCGGACTTATAATCGATATTCCCGAAGGCGAATTCAATTCCGACGTTGCAGACGTTTTAAGACGCGAAATCCGCAACTCCCCCGCAACCTTCTGCGTGCTCGAAAGCAACGAAGCAAGCTATGCGGTTGTCGATGAGCTTCAGGAGCTCGCGGTTGCGGTATGGGTGAACGTCGCTTCCTCTCCCGATGACGAAGCCTTCACCGTCGAAGCGTTGCGTGCGGTTACCTCGGGCGCAAACGGCATTATCAGCAAGAGCGCAAGCAAGATCACCGAGGTTATAAACACCTATCTCGAAGAAAAAACAATGACCCGCACACCCGTTATGATCGGTCACCGCGGCAACCCCAGCCAAGCGCCCGAAAACTCTCTTAGCGGATTTATAAAGGCTTACGAAAACGGCGCGGACGTTTTTGAGGTCGACGTAGAAATCACAAAAGACGGCGAAATCGTTATCATGCACGATAACACGATCAACCGCACCACTAACTACACCGGCAAAGCAACCGTTAACCAAATGACGCTTGAAGAAATCAAGCAATACAACCTCAAGGCGAAGAACGGAAGCATTTCGGAAGAAAAGGTACCCACACTGCGCGAGGTATTCGAGGAATTCAAGGATAAGGATTGCAAGATTTTCGTTGAATTCAAGGGCAGTAACGCAAACAATATCAAAACAACCTGCGATATTATTAAAGAATACGGTATGGAAGACAAGGTAGACGTTATTTCGTTCAATACCGGCTTCCTCTCGTCCACCCAGATCAATATACCCGGTATGGCTACCGGTTATCTCCACTCCCCTGCGGGCAACTCCTCGACACCGGAGGATGCGCTCGAAGCACTTTACCCCTCGCTTCAGGCAGCACAGAACTTCAAGAGCAGCATTAACCCCTCGAGCGGCGTTATGACACTTTATTACGCTCAAGCCGCTGCCGACAGAGGTATTACCGTTTGGCCCTGGACCTACGTTGCATCGAGCAACAACGGCGCGTTCCTTTCGGGCTGCGACGGTGTCACCACCGACGATATGCAGTGGGTAACCAAAATGGCTAAACAGCTCGAGGCGAACAACACAAGCGTTATTCTCGGCGATCAGGCAAATACCGACGTTAAGGTTGTTACCTACGGCGGCAGCGAAACCGTTGTTTCTGCCGAGGATCTGATCGTAAAGGTACTTTCTGGCGGCGATTGCATCAGCATCGAAAACGGCGTTATAAAGGGCTTGAAGGAAGGCAACGCAACCGTTATGTACGGCTACAAGGCAAAAACCACCAACAACTCCGAATACGTTATCTATACCCAGCCCGTAACCGTTACCGTCGGCAACGCGGTTGACGAAACCGTAAGCGAAGCGGACGGCGACGGACTCGGCAAGGGCGACGTGCTCGTTATCGTAATATCCGCAGTTATCGCGCTTATCGCAGTCGGCGCGGCAATATTCTTCAGCAGAAAGAAGAAGTAATTAAATAACAAAAAATCAAGCTTCATTTTCGGTGAAGCTTGATTTTTTTATTGTTTTTTTCTTTTCAAGGGCGTAAATCGGGGTTCCCGAAAATGCTTGCATTGTTGGGGGAGCTTAGTCCGTTTTTTCGAGCTCTGAACCGTAATTATTCGCCGTATTTTTCTTCGATTGCAAGGCGCGCGCAGACCGTTAAAAGATCGGCGGCAACCGCGAGCTCATCGCAGGTGGGGAAGGTGGGGGCGATACGAAGCTTGCTGTCCTCGGGATCGATACCGTAGGGGAACATTGCACCCGCAGAGGTGATTATAAGTCCTGCTTCCTTGCAGAGCTCAACGGTACGCTTTGCGGTGCCGTTGGGGAGCGAAAGGCAGAAGAAGTAACCGCCGTTGGGAATAGTCCAGGTAACGTTTTCGTAATCTGCAAAGCCGTTTTCGAACGCTTCGTAGATTATACGGAACTTGGGACGAATGATATTCATGTGCACCTTCATCTGTGCAACGATGTCGTCGTAGCACTTGAAGACGCGCGAATGGCGGAGCTGATTCAATTTATCGTGACCGATAGTTTGAATTTTGAGTGCGTTAAGAATACGCTTTATATTTCTCGGGCTTGCGGCGATACAGGAAATACCCGAGCCGGGGAAGGTGATCTTCGAGGTGGAAGCAAATTCGAAGAACATATCCTCGTT
>JAZTXJ010000097.1:0-7562 GCA_045636285.1 Eubacteriales bacterium | reverse complement strand
AGAGAGATAGATGATTGCATAGCGACACCTTATCTTTAAATAAAGAAAAATCCGAGAAAGAGTATTATAGCGGTAATCACCGATACGGGAATAATGCTGTCGAATCTATCGAGCACACCGCCGTGACCGGGGAAAATCTTGCCGTAATCCTTCACACCGAAGCGGCGCTTGATTACCGAAGCGGCAAGGTCGCCAAACTGGCTTACAACCGCAAGCGGAAGCGCAACAAGCCCCAAAAGCGGTTCGCCGATTGCAATCCAAAAAACAACTACTCCCGCAATAGTTCCGAAAAGCGTTCCGCCGATCGCGCCGGCTATCGTCTTTTTGGGAGAAATGTTCGGGCAGAGCTTTTTGTTGCCGAAAAGCATACCGCTGAAATACGCAAAGGTATCGGTGCACCACGAAACGCTGAGCACAAGTGCAACCGCCCAAAGACCGATTACCGCACGCATAGCGGAAAGCGCGGTAAAGCCCGCGGTAATATAAAGCGCAAGGGCAAAAAACATTAACAGACGTTCGATATCGAGCGTTGCGTGCTTAACCACACCGACGATAAGAAAGATAACCAAGAGCAGAGGAACTCCGAGAATTACCGCGATTGCGGCAACCGCGATATTCCATATCGGCAAAAAAGCCGCAAGTGCAGAAATTATCATCGAAGGGATAGAAATACCCCATTTTTTCAAAAGTCCGCAGCAACCGAGCATTTCATATACAGAAAAGCCCGAAATCAAGGCAAACAGTGCGCCCGCGCCGTATTCACCGCCCCAGATAAGCAAAGGAAGCAGCAGTAAAAGCGCAACGACTGCAGTCAATATTCTCGTAACCATTTTTACCTCCCGTAGCGGCGTTCGCGTTTTGAATAGGATTCGATAGCCTTCAGCAGTTCGTTTTTATCGAAATCGGGCCAGAATACGTCGGTAAAATAATATTCGGAATATGCCGACTGCCAAAGTAAAAAGTTCGAAATACGGTATTCTCCGCTTGTGCGGATAACAAGATCGGGATCGGGGTTGCCCGCCGAATAAAGACTGCGCTCGATATCCTCTTCGGTTATTTCGGTTTTGCCTTCCTTTAACAGCTTATTTACGGCATAAACGATTTCCTGTCTGCCGCCATACGACAAGCAGATAGAAAGCGTCATACCCGTGTTTTTCGAAAGGCGTTGTTCCACACCGAGCAGAGCTTCGCGGTATTTCGGTTCGAAAAGCTCCAAATTGCCCAAAAGCTTAAGCCTTACGTTGCGCTTGACCATTTCGGGCTCGTATTTTACTATTCCGCGGCTCATAAGCTCCATCAACGCGCCGACTTCTTCGGCAGAGCGCTTCCAATTTTCGGTAGAAAACGCATATACGGTAAGATATTCGATACCGAGCTCGTTGCAGGCGTCCGAAATATCGACAAAGGTATCCAGCCCCGCTTTGTGCCCTGCGCTTCGCGGCATCAAGCGCTTTTTCGCCCATCTGCCGTTACCGTCCATAATTATTGCGATATGACGCGGTTTTATAATATCAGCCATAACCGACCTCGTAAGCCGAAGCAATAAAGCACGGATCAACCCAAAGCGGCGAAAGCGTGCATAGCCCGGCAAATTTTAATTTACAGTAAATACAATACTTCCCGCCCGAAGCAAGCTTCGGGCGAGAAAATACAGACTTTATTAGATTTCCATGATTTCCTTGTCTTTTCTTGCGACAACGGCATCAACTTCCTTGATAAGCTTATCGGTAACGTCCTGAATGGTCTTTTCTGCGGTTTTAAGATCATCCTCGGTGATTTCGGAATTCTTCTTCATTGCTTTAGCGGCATCGTTCGCATCGCGGCGGATGTTACGGATAGCGACCTTGCAATCTTCGCCCATTTTAGCGGTTTTCTTGGTAAGCTCTTTTCTGCGTTCCTCGGTAAGAGCGGGGAACACCAAACGAACGCACTTGCCGTCGTTGGTGGGGGTAATGCCTACGTCGGAAGCGAGGATAGCCTTTTCGATTTCCTTTACCATATTAGCTTCCCAGGGAGTGATAACGAGGGTTCTTGCATCGGACGCCTTGATAGTAGCAACGCCGTCAAGACCGGTGGGAGTACCGTAATAGGGAACGGTGATCTTATCGAGAACCTTTGCGCTGGCTCTGCCTACGCGAATGGTTGCAAAATCCTCCTCGAGAACGGAAATGGACTTTTTCATTTTTTCTTCAAAGGGCTTCATGTTAAACATTGTGTTTACCTTCCTTTTTTGGTTATATGTTTTTTAATTTTCTTCGTTATAAATCAAGGTGCCGATATTTTCGCCGCGTGCGGCAAGAATAATATTTTCGGGATCGGAAAGCGGGAACAGTACGGTTTTTATACCGTTTTCTTCGCCGATAGCGGCGGCACTCTGGTCGATAGCCTTTAAGCCGAGCGAAAGCATTTGGGAATATGTAAGGCTTTCGAACTTTTTCGCATCCTTATGCTTTGCGGGGTCTTTATCGTATACGCCGTCAACGTTCTTTGCCGAAAGCACGGCATCGCATTTAAGCTCTGCGGCACGGAGCATCATACCCGTATCGGTCGAGAAGAAGGGATAGCCGACTCCGCAGGAAAGAATAACTATTTCCCCTTTTTCAAGACATTCGATAGCCTTGTACTGCGAATAGGGTTCGCAGAACTGCTGTATCTGCACCGCGCTCATAACGCGTGCATTTACGCCCGTTTTGATAATATAATCCTGCATTGCGATAGAATTGATAACGGTTGCGAGCATACCCATGTGGTCGCCGCGTACACGGTCTACCGTCAAGCCGTTCTGTCTTGCGCCGCGCCAGATATTGCCCGCGCCGATAACGACGCATACCTGCATTCCCTCTTTTACAAGGCGCGAAAGCTTTTCTGCAACAGACGAGAGCATTTCGCCGCTGAGTATGCGGTTATTTTCACCCGCAAGCGCTTCTCCGCTCAATTTCACAAGAACACGTTTGAATTGCTGTTCCATTTTTAAATTCCTCGCTTCTTAATCGTAATAAAATACTTGGTATAGCGGTGAAAGATCATCGGTAAATCCGCAGGCATAAGCCGTAACGGGCGACATTTCCGAATTTTCATAGCTTTTCGAAACCATTATATCATTCGGAAAATACTTGCGGTAAAGCGTTTCGGTATATTCGTCGCAAACGCCTTCGTCATATCCGTAAGCGCCGATCAGCGAAAGGAGCGAAACCGATATATCCTCTTCGCGCGCGTTCGAGCCGAAAATCACGCGTTCACCGATATACGCTTCGGTTTCCTTCGTTCCCTTGTAAAGCGCGTGGCTTGTCTGAACCTCTTTATCCAGGCAAACCGCAAAAACATAGTTATCGTAAGCCGAAAGGTCGTAATTTTCCTCTGCGAACCTTTCGAGCGTTCCAAATCCCGTTTCGGCAAAAACTATATCAAAATCTAGCGGGCGCGTGCCGAGTATTCCCGAATGCTCGTAATAAATACGTTCATAGGTTATATTGGCTTCTATGCCGCAGCCTTCCGCCTGTTCGAGAATGTATCCGAACGCGTTTTCGAGCTTTTTATGATAAAGCTCTTCCTTTTCGGCTGTGAAATCGGTTTGCTTATCGAGAACAAACAGCTCGATAACCAATATATCGCCCGAAAATTCCGAAAACGAGCCAAGGAGTGCGTTTTTGAACTTTTTCGTGAACTGCACTTCGGCTTGCGGGTTCAAAGCATAAATACCCTGCTGTAAAACCCATTTTCCGTTTTCGCGCACCGCTGTGAATTCGATTTCGTTTCCGTCCTCGGTTTGTGCGGAGATAAGCTTTTTATCGGGGTTTTCGGTGTCCTTTACGGCAAGACTGCTTTCAACGGCGTATCCGTCGAAATAGCTTCCCGCGTGATTGAACACGTAGGTCATACCCTCGATTCCCTTAACGGAAGGGAGCTCCTCGTTCGGATAAGCGAAAAGCTTCTTTGCGGTTCCGCCCGCTTCGGAATAGGTGTTTCCGAGCAGAGTGCCAAGCTTTTTGAAGCTCGAATACGAGTTTGCGGAATCCACCGCCACATAGTCGGCTGTTTTGCCGAAGCAAAGCGAATTGTTCACAAACATATCGGTTACGAGCCGATCGCGCTTGACTAGCGTTTTCGCCGTTTCAAGCGTGAATTCATCCGTTTGCGGAAGCACCTCTTCGATAAACGAGATTTCTTCTTCGCTCGTGCTGTCGCAGGAAGACATACCCAAAACAAGCAGGCAGACAAGCAGTATAGATATTAAATTTTTCAGTGAAGTGTGTTTGTTGTATTTCATATCATTATGATTATACCAAACAAAAACCGCAATATCAATAGAAAAATGTTCTAAAATATAATATTCTCACGAACGGTACGCTTTAATTTCACTCTGTCGCCTAAAAACGAGGCTACGTAAGAGGGATTAAGGTAATCGTTACCCGCCGCATTAAGCTCTACTCGCAGAATAACGCCGTTTTCCGCACCCTCGGCAGAGATGAATTTTGTCATGGGCGATATATCGACCTGCTTATCGCCGCTCTTACTGCGCTTGGTTACCACCATTTCCCCGCCGAAAGAAGCTTCGATCTCTTCGGGAGTCATAGCCGTTTCCAATTCCAAGCGCCAAACGGCGCGCTTTGTATGCAGCTTGCCGACTGCAACCTCTGCCTTTATTATTTGCATTTCGGGGAAAGCCGCCTTACGCAGACTTTCGGTTATAACCTCTTCGGGTACCTCTTCGGTAATACGGAAATCGAAAAGCTCGCGTTCGCCTTCCTGATAAATAGACAGCGGAAGCGCGATATTCAATCTCGGGTGGGGGTTAAAGCCTTCGCTGTAAGATATAGGCAAGCCGCTTCTCACCAGCATTCTGTGTATCGCACGCTGAAGGTCGAGATGCGAAATATATTTAAGCTTTCCGAGCTTGGTAAACGTCACACGGATATCAGCCATTTTCTTTACCTCCGTCACACACGCATTTGCCGTTGCAGAGCGAGCTTGCGCCGCAGCCCGAGCATTTCGTGCGGCAATCGGGCGTGGTTTCCGCCCTGCGCGATCTTTCGTATTCGAGCTTCATAAACTTCTTCGTTACGCCGATGTCGATAAAATCCCACGGCAGAATTTCTTCGAGCCCGAATTCTCTGTTCGCATAAAACGCAGGGTCGATTCCGCAGGAATCGAAAACGTTCATCCAATTATCGTAGCTGAAATATTCGTCCCAGCCGTCGAGCATCATATTGCGGTTATACGCTTCGAGAAGAGCGTTGCAAAGTCTTCTGTCACCGCGCGCAAACACGGCTTCAATGCGCGAAACGCGTGCGTCGTGATATTTATATGATATTTTTTTGGTTTTTATTTCGCCCTTTAAAAGCTGTTGCTTGCGCTCAAGCTCCTCTAAGCTGTCCTGCGCTTCCCACTGGAAAGGGGTAAAGGGCTTGGGAACAAAGCAGGAAACGCTTACAGTTACGTTCACGCCCCTGCCGAAGCCGTTGCGTTTTTTCGAATAATATGTATTCACGATATTCTGCGAAAGTGCCGCAATACCCTTAATATCCTCATCGGTTTCGGTGGGCAGACCGTTCATAAAATAAAGCTTTAAGCTGCTTCTGCCGCCGTCAAACGCCTTTTCGCAGGCTGTGATGATTTCTTCCTCGGTTATATTTTTGTTTATAACGTCGCGCAAGCGCTGTGTGCCCGCTTCGGGCGCAAAGGTAAGACCGCTCTTGCGGACAGAGGAAACCTTTTCGAGCAGCTCTTCATAGAAGTTATCGATACGCATCGAGGGCAACGAAAGGTTTACGTTCTTTGCGTTCGTCCAGGGGAGCATACTGTCGATAAGCTCGCGCAGGTGGGTATAGTCGCTTATAGAAAGCGAGGTAAGCGATATTTCGGAATATCCGGTATGGTCGATTGCGATTTTTGCGTTTTCGTTCAATACCTCGGGCGATTTTTCGCGGTAGGGGCGGTATATCATACCCGCCTGACAGAAGCGGCATCCGCGGATACAGCCTCTGAACACCTCGAGCATTACTCTGTCGTGCACCGTTTCGAGAAAAGGAACCGAGCACTTGCAGGGGAAATACGCTTCGTCGAGATTTTCGACTATACGCTTTTTAACGCTTGTCGGAACGCCCTCTTTATTGGGTGCAAACGAGGCAATGGTGCCGTCTTCGTTATATTCAACGCTGTAAAGCGAGGGAACGTAAAAGCCCGAAAGCTGCGAAGCGCGGTAGAGTATTTCTTCTCTGCTTGCTCCCGACTTTTTGCATTCTCTTATAAGCGCCGTAAGCTCAAGCAGTGCTTCCTCGCCCTCTCCTATCGAGAAAATATCGATAAAATCGGCAATAGGCTCGGGGTTGTAAGCGCAGGGACCGCCTGCGATAATTATAGGATGCTCTTCGGTTCTGTCCTTGGTAAGCAAAGGGATATTGCCCAAGCCGAGCATCGCGACGACGTTTGTATAGCAAAGCTCGTACTGAAGCGTGAAAGCAACTATATCGAACACGTTGAGAGGATCGCCGCTTTCGAGCGCATACAGCGGATAGCCGTGCTTGATCAGCTGTTCGCGCATATCGGGCCAGGGCATATAACAGCGTTCACAGCTTATATAGCCGGTATTGTTAAAGCAACCCGTTAAAATCTTTATGCCGAGATTGGACATACCTATTTCATAGGTATCGGGGAAGCAGAAGCAGGCACGGAGCTCTGCTTTTTCGGGATCGGGGATTTCGGAAGCATATTCGCCGCCAACGTATCTGCCGGGCTTTTCGACCTGCTCGAGCAGAGGGGCGTATTTTTCGTAATCTATCACTTTTAATATCTCCAATTATAGATTTTTGAGCTTGCTTCTCAAATAGAAGCCGGTATAGCTGTCTTCGTTTGCGGCAACCTCTTCGGGCGTGCCCTTTGCAATAACCCTGCCGCCGCCGTCGCCGCCGTCGGGGCCCATATCGATAATATAATCGGCGGTTTTTATAAGGTCGAGGTTATGCTCGATAACCACTATTGAATTGCCTGCATCGACAAGCTTCTGAAGCACGCTTACGAGCTTGTTGACGTCGTCGGTGTGCAGGCCCGTCGTGGGTTCGTCGAGAACGTAAAGCGTTTTTCCCGTGGCTCTCTTGGAAAGCTCGTTTGCAAGCTTTACTCTTTGTGCTTCACCGCCCGAAAGCGTGGTTGCGGGCTGACCTATTTTCACGTAGCCCAAGCCGACGTCGCAAAGAGTATCGAGCTTGCGCTTGATCGAGGGGTAGTTCTGGAAGAATTCCCTGCCCTCGTCGCAGGTCATTTCCAATACGTCGTAAATAGATTTGCCCTTGTATTTTATCTCTAACGTTTCGCGGTTGTAGCGCTTGCCCTTACATACATCGCAGGTAACGTATACGTCGGGCAGGAAGTGCATTTCGATGGTAAGGGTTCCGTCGCCCTTGCAGGCTTCGCATCTGCCGCCCTTTACGTTAAAGGAAAATCTGCCGTCGGTATAGCCCCTTGCCTTTGCATCGGGGGTAGAGGCGAAAACCGCGCGGATATCGTTAAACAAGCCGATATATGTGGCGGGGTTAGACCTTGGGTTTCTGCCTATGGGAGATTGG
>JAZTXJ010000096.1:0-9260 GCA_045636285.1 Eubacteriales bacterium | reverse complement strand
GAATATTATCTTGTCCTTGGGCGAATCGAAAACTCTGTGAAGCGCGAGAGTGAGTTCTACAACGCAAAGGTTCGCCGCCAAATGACCGCCGTTTTTTGAAACGTTCGCCATTATTTCTTGTTTGGTTTCTGCCGAAAGAGTATTAAGTTCGTCGATACTGAGCGATTTTATATCTTTCGGTGAGTTGATATTTTCGAGGATCATATCTCTTTATCCGAATATCGCGTCGGGGTAAAGTTTCTTTAAGCCGGCGCGATAATACAACGGATCAGTCCTCCGTATGTTATTTTATTTACGAAAACCGCATAATATCTTTGCGGCAAAAATTACGATGTTAGTGCTGTGATTCAAGGCGATGGATTTGCCTATCGCTTTACCGCCGACGGTAAAAGCGGAAATGAGCGAGGTGAGCGCGAGTGTGAGCAAAAACGCGATATCGGGATCCATAGATGAAAAGAGTTTAAGCGCGATCCCCGCGCCTGTCGCACCGCTGCCGACACCTGCGATATCGCCGACGATGTCGTTACAAAACGAATTGACCTTTTCGGCATTATTTTTTAGCCAAACGGCTTTTTGACCTGTTTTCAGTCTGCGCGCTGCCATGGAGTTGAAAGGCGCGATATCGGCGGCGGCGACCGCCAACCCGATGATATCGAAGAAGATACCAAGCGAGATGATCGCCATAAGCACCGACGCGGCTACGATCAACGGCAGAACGTTTACTACCTTGTCGCTAACGGCGGAAAGCATCGCCGTAATGAAAAAACTTAACAAAAAGGCGAGAACTATCCAAGATGTATTGCTTTTTTTCTTATTGTGTTTTTTGTCTTTACTTCGCGGAGAAGGTTTGTCGTCCATGGAAAAAAGTTCCTTTTTTGAGGTAATAAGTAATAGGTAATAGGGAAGAAGTGAGGTAAGCACTTCGTGCTTTTTGATTTTTATTGTATTTGCTCGAATTTAAAACATATAATAAAAAAATCATAAAAATCGGCGACATGTGCGTCGATTTTTATACCTATGAACATCGCGAGTGTCGAACACAAAGTGTGAGGCGCGAAGACTGGGGTCCCCGAAAATCGAAGATTTTTGGGGTATAAGGCGCGAGCGAACGATGTTCACAAAAGAACAATCGAAAACATGGTTTTCGATTGAGAGCGCGGCGAAGCAAGCGATGTGATGGCGGCACAAAACGTAAACTTTGTGGCATGCGGTCAAGTAGGTTTTCCCCGCAAACTACTTCTTGTCGCCAATGAAGCGGTTCCCCTTTAAAGTCTGCGTCGGAGCATTACTGCGTCCGCGACTTGATTGCCTATAAGTCCACACTGCAATCCGTTTTGTGCCTGTGAGTTATAACCGAAAACTTCGGCTATCGCGCTCAGTATCTCAGCCTAGGAGATTTCCTCAATGCCCCTTTTTATCTGCCTAATCCTCTTTTGCAGGTATGATTTCAACAGGGATAATCCCGTCATCGGTAGCTAATCTCCGACGGGCATGACCTGTATCCGCCGATACCCACGCAAGGCAGGCTACATCTATCCACAGCGTCAATATATTGCACCGCATGATAGGTTTAATCTTTAATCTGTACATATCTCGTTATTTCGTCAGGTTTACCCCGCCGAGAACGGATATCCACAGAAGAAAGCCTCCACAGGTAAGTGGGTCGATTGCCGTATGCCATTACAGCCCGCCCACAGACCTATTCTCCCAGCACCCACCCTCAACTGGGCGTAGACAGCAAGCACAAGGAGCTTCATCGATTTGGCTTTACGCGTATTTTTAGGCACGCTTTCAGCAGCGAAGGAATAACTAGGATACTGCGCCATCGTTTTAATTATAACACATTATGTATAAAAATACAAGTCATTTCTTACGAATTAATATATAATCGCAGAATTCGGAAAGGGTTTGCTTTGTTGCACTATCGCCAAAAGCGGCAAGATTCGCCTTTGCTTCGCAAATGCATTTTTCGGCGTATTGTCTTGCAATCGGCGCGCCCACAAGCGAGGGGAAGGTGCTTTTTTCCTGTGCAATATCCTTTCCGATGCTCTTGCCGAGCTGTTCGGGGGTTGAATAAATATCCAGCAAATCGTCGGTTATCTGGAACGCGCGTCCTACGTAAAGCCCGAATCGCTTTGCGGCTTCGGTTTTTTCGTTATCGGCATCGGCGGCGATACAGCCGAGCGCGCAAGCGCATTCGAAAAGCGCCCCCGTTTTGTTATCGACAAGTCTTGTAAGCTCCTCGAGCGTTAAGCTTTTGCCTTCGCCGTCTATATCGAATTGCTGTCCCGCACACATACCGAATCTGCCCGATTTTTCGGAAAGAAGAAGGACCGCCTTTAAATTCTGTTCGGGTGTGCAGAAGCGGTTTTTGCCCGCAACCGAAAACGCATCGAGCGCAAGCGAATCGCCCGCAAGGATCGCGGTAGCTTCGCCGAACGCTTTATGGTTCGAGGGCTTGCCGCGGCGCATATCGTCGTTATCCATGGCGGGAAGATCGTCGTGTATAAGCGAGAATGCGTGTATCATTTCTATCGCACAGCCGTAATCGAGCGAAAATTCGCCGTTTTTACCGCAAAGCTCGCAAAAAGCGCGTGCGAGATGTGCGCGGAGCCTTTTACCGCCCTCGAGCGCGGAATAGCGAACGGCTTTGTTTAAGCGTTCTGCGCCTCTTTTTTCGGAAAGAAGCTCTGTAAGCCTTGCTTCGACAAGGCTTGCGGTTTCGTTTAACGATTCGAAAAAGCTCATTGCTCGCCGAACTCCTCTTCGGTAAGAACGTTGCCCTTCATTTGCAAAAGCTTGACCTTTTCCTCGGCTTTATCGAGTCTTTCGGTGCAGAGCTTTACAAGGCTTGTGCCTTCGTCGAAAAGCTTTATAAGGTCTTCGAGCGGAACGTTGCCGCCTTCAAGTGCTTTTACAATCTGTTCGAGCCGGGAAAGTGCCTGCTCGAATGTCATTTCGTTGCTCATTTTTTTATTTTCCTTTCACGGCGTTTTTAAGTGCGCGGAGCTCGGTTGCGGTGAGCTCGCGGTATTCGCCTGCTTTTAAATCTCCGATACGTAACGGACCGAGCGAAATTCGCTTTAATTTTGTTATATAAACCCCTACCTGCTCGCAAATGCGGCGGATTTCGCGGTTTTTGCCTTCCGAAAGAGTGAATTTAACGACGCTCGACTGATCGTTGCGGCTAACAAGCTCAACCCCGACGGGCGTGATTTTTTCGCCGTCGAGCATTTTTACGGCGCGCAGGCGGTCGAGCTCTTCGTTTTCGACCTTGCCTTTAAGGGTAACGGCGTAAATCTTCTTTATTTCGCCCTTCGGGTGAGCGACTGCGTTTGCAAGCTCGCCGTCGTTTGTCATAAGCAAAAGCCCTTCGCTGTTTAAATCGAGCCTGCCGACAGGATAAACGCGTACCCCGACGTCTACAATATCGGCAACGCTTTTTCTGCCCTTTTCGTCGTTCATCGTGGTGACGATGCCCTTGGGCTTGTTTAACATTATGTAAACTTTTCTGCCGCTTTGCATAACAACGCTTTTGCCCTTATAGGTGACCGCGTCGTTCTGCGGGTCGATACGCATACCGATGCTTGCGGTGACGCCGTTAACGGCGAAATTGCCCGCTTCTATCTCCTTTTCTGCCGCGCGGCGCGACATAAGACCGCATTCGGCTACGTATTTTTGCAATTTTACACTTTCCATAATACACCCTATTTTCCAAAAAGCCGATTTATTAGGCTTTTCTTTTTTTCTTTTACCGTTTCGGTTGCTTCTAAATAAATTATGTAAATCTCTTTACCGTTCGCTTCGCATATCGCATAGCCGATAATTTCGCCCTTTGCGACGGGGGCGTTTATAGATTCGGGCAGAACGATGCGGATTTTAACTTCGGAGCCCTTCGGGAGAGTAATAAACGAAGCCTTTGGGTTTGTGAGCCTTAAATGCGTTTGCTCCGAGCCGTTTACCGCGATTTCGGTATTGATAGAATTCGGCTTTGCAAGTGATATATATTCACAGCTTGCAAACGCAAAATCGAGCAGTGATTGGTGGGTTGCGGGAGGGAATGCGTCCTGAAGCGTGACGCAGATAACGTTCATACCGTCCTTCGAAGCCGAGCTGACAAGGCATTTGCCGTCGAGCTTGGTATAGCCGGTTTTTCCGCCCGTGGCGTATTCGTAATTGAACAGGAGCTTGTTGTGGTTTACAAGCCTTCTGCCGTTTTCTGTTCCGTTATAGCGCACGGAAATGCTTTTTGTCGCCGCTATTTCGCAAAAAAGCGGGTATTTCATCGCTTCGGCGGTAATAATAGCCAGCTCACGCGCGGTCGTTTTGTGGTTTTTATCGCTCAAGCCGTGCGGGTTGGTAAAATGGGTGCTTTTAAGCCCCAATTCCTCTGCGCGCGAGTTCATAAGTCCGACAAATTCTTCGGTGCTTTTGCTTATCGCAAGCGCGATCGCAACGGCGGAATCGTTCCCGCTTTCCAAAAGCAGACAGTACAAAAGCTCGCGCAGGGTTAATTTTTCGCCCTCCTGCAGATAAACCGAGCTCCCCTCGATACCGATTGCTTCCTTTGGGATAGTGAATTCCTGCTCTATATCGCCGTTTTCGATTGCGACGAGCGCGGTCATTATCTTCGTCGTGCTTGCCATACCGCGTGCTTCATCGGCGTTTTTGGAATAGAGCATATTGCCGCTTTCGGCATCGATTACCGCGGCACAGCGGGCGGCGTTTATCGGTGCGGGTAGCGAAAAATCGTTATCGATATATTCGCTTGCGGGGATTTCGTTCGAAGCGCTTTTGTTAAAGGATTCAAATATCGGACAAAAGCAAAACAAAACAAGAGCAAGCAAAAGCGAGCAGGCGATGATCGTTTTTTTGTTATTCATATTGCACCTCGAAGCTTATATTGCAATATGAATATATTAATTCACATTCTATTTTATAATATAAAATTTGTATTGTCAACACAAAAAGTTAACTAATATCTTATTGACAAATCGGGATTGATAATTTATACTTTAAGCACAGTAAGATTATTTTTTATAAGAGGGAAATTATGAGCATACTCGTAACCGGCGGAACGGGCTATATCGGCTCGCACACCTGCGTTGATTTTATCCAAAAGGGCAAGGACGTTATCATTCTCGATAACCTTTCCAATTCGAAGGCAGAGGTTGTCGATCATATCGAAACTATTACGGGCAAGCGCCCCAAGTTTTATCATCTCGACCTGCTCGACAGAGAAGGCGTTAAGCGCGTTTTCGATGAAAACGAAATCGATACCGTTATTCACTTTGCGGGCTTGAAGGCTGTCGGCGAATCTGTCGCAAAGCCTATCGAATATTATCACAACAATATCACCGGCACGCTCAATCTTATTTTCGAAATGCGTGACCACAACTGCTTCAATATCGTTTTCTCTTCCAGCGCAACCGTTTACGGCAAGCCCGAAACCGTTCCGATAAAAGAGGATTTTCCGCTTTCCACCACCAACCCCTATGGCACCACAAAGCTTTATATCGAACGTATTCTTACCGACCTTTGTGTTTCCGATGAAAGATTTTCTGTCGTATTGCTCCGTTATTTCAATCCTATCGGCGCGCACGAAAGCACTCTTATCGGCGATAACCCCAACGGTATTCCCAACAACCTTATGCCCTACGTAACCCGCGTTGCAAAGGGTACGCTGCCCCACCTTAACGTTTTCGGCAACGATTACGATACCTGCGACGGCACGGGCGTGCGCGATTATATTCACGTTCTCGACCTTGCCGCAGGTCACTACGCCGCATTGAAGGCGCTTGAAAACAGCGGTGTTTCGGTTTACAACCTCGGTACAGGCAACGGCTATTCGGTGCTCGAGCTTATCAATGCGTTTGAACGCGTTAACGGTATTAAAATTCCTTACCAGATTACCGACCGCCGCCCCGGCGATATTGCCGAATGCTATGCGGACGCAAGCAAGGCAGAACGCGAGCTCGGCTGGAAGGCAACACACACGCTCGATGAAATGTGCGCTTCTGCTTGGAAGTTCGAAGCGAACGTGAAATAGGAGAAAAAATTTGTTCCGAAGATTCTTTATGGGCCGTTACGGCAACGACCATTTAAATTTAGCGATAATAGCGGCTTCGCTTGCTTGCGGACTGCTGACGTTTTTTACGTACGGCATTGCCGACGCGATTTTTTCACTGCTTCAGCTTTCGTTGCTCGTGGTCTGGTTCTTACGCGCATATTCGCGCAACCACCAAAGCAGAGCGCTTGAAAACCAAAAGTTTTTGCGTATCTGGCGCGCATTCAAGGAAAAGAACAAGTGGCTTTTCGCCTTCTTTTCGCGCCTTGCGGACAGAAAGCACAGGTATTTCAAATGTCCGAGCTGTAAATCGCGCCTGCGCGTTCCCCGCGGCAGAGGAAAAATAACCGTCACCTGCCCGAGATGCAAGAATAAATTCGATAAAAAAGTATAAAAATCAAAAAAGTTGAGTTTATGCTCAACTTTTTTTGAAAATTATGTGACAAAACGCCTGCTTAATTCGTCTATATGGGTGAAAACTTAATTTTGGAGGCGAATGATATGAAAAAACTTACTGCGACGTTTCTTGTAATTGCGTTTTTGCTTGCTTTTGCCGCTTGCGGCGATGAAGGAAGCACGGCTGACGAAGGTTTATATTCGAATGCCGAAAGCTCGTTCACCGAGCAGAGCAAAACCGAAAGCAGTCTGCCTGCCGTGAGCGAGCCCGAAGGCTCTTCCACGCAGGAATCTGTTCCCGAGGAATCTGTTCCCGAGGAATCTGTTCCCGAGCAGTCTTTACCCGAAGTGTCCGAGCCCGAGGAATCCGAGCCCGATCTTTCCGAGCCCGAAGTTTCCGAGCCCGAGGAATTCGATCCCGACTACTCCTATGACGATTATGAGTGGGATTACACTAAAGGCTTTGTTCCGTTCAATGCCGCAAAGGGCTACAAGATCGTTTATACCAAGGTTAAGCCTATCAATGCGGTGAGCTGTACTATGACAGACGGCGTAGCGGCAGTTTACGATGGAAAAATAACAAGGTTTTTCGATGCGCTAACCGGTGAATTCTATACCTCTGAAATAGGAAAATGGGAGCCTGTCCCCTGCGGAGACGGATTTTTGCTGAACAACAGTGACACACGTCACACCGATTGGTCGACTGTTCCGGCGAACGTTCCGATGATATATTTTGATTTTCAAGCGAGTTTGGTAGATAATAAGTACGTTAGAGAATTGGTGTCTATCGATTATGATCGCGATCACGGTCACGGCTTCGATAGCGAATATTACCTGTATGACGGCGATACCGAAATAATATATAAGGTAACTGCAGGTGATGACGTCCCAAGCTATTATTTAGGCGGTGAGGGATTGTTTACCTGTACGCTTTGGGAAGATCTGAGCAAAAAGAAGGTATACGATTTCTTCGAAACAGAAGCTTATCAAACATTCAAGGCAGAATTACCAAGCAAAAAATGCGGACTTGTTACAAACGAAAGTATAATAATTCCGTTTGAATACGATTATATCAGCGATATAGATCGTAGCTCTTATGAAGTCGGTGTTGTTATGGCTGTCAAGGACGGAAAAACCTATTATTTCGCCTCCGACGGTACAAACCTCACACCCGAAGGCTTCGATTGCGGCACCGAACCGCTCAGTAATCGCGCTTGGGTGTTCAAGGACGGATATGGGTGGATAATTGAATTCTACTCCTAATTAAATAAAAAATGCAATCAAGGAGAAAGTTAAAATGAAAAGGCTTATTACGTTAACGTTGGCGATTCTTCTTTTGGTTTGCTGTGTTGCCTGCGATGAGGGGGATATAGCCGTTTCGGAAAATGATACTTCCTCCAAAGCAGAGCAATCGCATACGGAAAGCAAGCCGTGGTACGATACCTCGGTGCCCGAAGGCTATTCGAGCCAAGCGGCAGAAAGTAAGCCGCAGTACGAGGAAACGACGGCGGAAAAGGAAGACGGCGAAGGCTCGCTTCCCGATACCGAAAATTCGGGCGTCGGCGGAACGCAGACCGACTATGAACAGCTTACGCCTTGGGATGCATATTTCTTCCCGAAGGATGCAAGCGGTTACCGTATTGTTTATACAAAGACAAGTCCGCTTAATGCGAGCGATGCGGTGACAAACGTTGTTATGAGAATCACCGCGATATACGACGGCTCGGTAACGAGATTTTTCGATGCGACGGACGGAACGTTTTATCACGCCGTACCCGGAAAATATCTGTACCCTTGTTGCGACGGGTTTCTTGCGGGCGATATTAACGAACACAACGCCGACTATTCTGTTATGTTTGCGCGCGTAAAGGGTCCCGATAACGAAAGCGCTTTAAACGTTCTTGTTAACGAACACGGCGGACACGGCGATTACGCGGAAAGCGAAGCGATCTATTCGGGCTACGACAAGAAGCTGTTCGGCATTGGAGAGGCTTTGTCGTATATAAACGGTCAGACCTATTGCCGTTATTATGCTTCGACAGAATCCTTGCTTGACGGGTATGATAAAAATATCGGTTTCGTGCCCGATGAATCGAAGCTCGGTAAATACGGTGTGGCGAGCAACGAAAAGATTATCGTTCCCTTCGAGTACGATTATATCGTTACGGCGCAGGGCTCGTTGGAATTTGTAGGCGTTTACCTCGCAATAAAGGACGGCAGAAGCTATTATATTTCGTCGAACGGTACCGTTCTCACGCCCGAAGGATTTGATTGCGGCTCCCAGCCTTACGGTAACCGCGCTTGGGTGTTCGAGGACGGTCAGGGGTATATAATATCGTTTTATTAAACCCACGAACTCCAAGCGTTTTGGTCGGGTTTTATGAACGCCGTATTGAATTCGGAGTTAAAAGGTAATAAGTAATAGTGAAAAAGTAAGGAAGGCTTTCGCGTTTTGCGAAAGCCTTTCGTTTTTTATTGTATAAAAATATTTTGTTTTTAGAAATTTTGGGGAGAGAGCGCGAGAGAACCCTTTTTATAAAAAGGGTTCTCTCGTAAACAAAATACCAAAATTCAAACGGTTTTCCCAAAAAGCAGGCAGCCGCTTTCGCGCCAGTATTCGATTTTTTCTTTGATTCGCTCTTCGGTAACGCCGAACTTTTCGGCAAGGCAGGCGGTGCAAAGAAAATTTTCGGTCATACCGCGGTTAATAAGCTTTTTGCTTGCACCGATATCGTCGGGCGAAAGGGGTTTGCCGCATTTAACGCAGTTATTCTGCATCGACTACTCTGCAACGGTA
>JAZTXJ010000095.1:0-10037 GCA_045636285.1 Eubacteriales bacterium | reverse complement strand
TAAATTAATGTAAAAATGATATATTTAAATATCGGTTATGATACCTCGATAATTTTATATGTTGCATTTATTATTATCGATACTCCCCGCGGACCGTCGAGGACGCCGGTCCCTACAAGTTCGAATTGTTTTTTAACAATGAAAACCGATACCGTAACATTATTGCCGCCTTTTGCGGACCGTCTAGGACTTGGTATCCCCCAAAAAATCTTCGATTTTTCGGGGAAAAGGACAAGGGGAGCCTTCTATGTAAACCAATTACTCCACCAATGCCCGCAGGCATATCGTGCGCCGAAGGCGTATATCATACGCGAATGCGTATATCACAAATCCCGAATGGGATTTATATCATTGCGACGCGCACGTCGCTCGCCGGTTCCTACAAAACTCCCCCACGCCCGCAGGCATATCGCACGCCGAAGGCGTATATCACACGCGAATGCGTATATCACAAATCCCAAATGGGATTTATATCATTGCGACGCGCGCGTCGCCCCTCGGTCCCTACGGTTCGTAACGATATTTAATTATAAAAATAAAAAAACCCCTTTTTCAAGGGGTTCTTTCGTTAATATTAAATTACCAAACGCAAAAAACAACCAAACTGCAAGGTCAAGAGTTATTTTGGGCGAATTTTACAGTTGCCATTGCATCTGCGCCGAAGAAATCCGCGCCGATACTATATGCGTAATCCTCGGTGAGCACCGCGCCGCCAACTGCGATTTTCACTTCGGGCAGGTTGGATTTCACGAGCTTTATCGTTTCCGCCATAGCGGGAACGGTGGTTGTCATAAGAGCCGAAAGCCCCAAAAGCCTTGCATTGCTTTCGACAAGGGCTTCGAGTATTTTTTGCGGAGGAACGTCTCTGCCAAGGTCGATAACCTCGAACCCATAGTTCGAAAGCAGTGTTGCGACGATATTTTTGCCAATATCGTGAATATCGCCCTTTACGGTTGCGAGCACGAATTTTTCGCCCTTTTCGCTTCCGTTTTGCGAAAGCGCGGAATTAACGGCAGAAAACGCCGATTTTGCCGCCTCTGCACCGCCCAAAAGGCGCGGAAGGAAGATTTTTTTGCTTTCGTAGGCTTCTCCGAGCGCATCGAGCGCGGGGACAAGCTCGGTTTCGATAATTTCAAGCGGTGATTTTGTTTTCAGAAGCTCGGTTGCGAGCTCGCTTGCCGTTTTCGAAAGCCCTGTAAAGACCGCTTCGAACAAGGTCATTTCTTTTTTATTCGATGCTTCCGCGGCGGGTGCGGCTTCTTCGGTGCTGTAAACGAAATCATACGGGGGGTTATTTTCGTTAATCATCAGCATCATCGTTTCGCTCGACGGATTAATAATCGCCGCCGAAAGTCCGCGCGCCATAGCGGCACCGAGGAATGAAGCGTTTATACTTTCGCGATTTGGCATACCGAACGAGATATTCGAAACGCCGAGCACGGTAAGACTGCCCGAATCCGAAAGCGATTTAACGCAGGCAAGCGTTTTTTCGCCGCTGTTTTCATCGGTTGCGACGGTAAGTGTGAGCGCATCGAAGAGCAGGCGTTGCGGATCGATTGCGTGTTCCTGCGCCGCAGTGGAAATTCTTTTCGCTATTTCGAGCCTGCCTTCTGACGAATCGGGTATTCCTTCTTCATCGAGCAGGAGTGCAACGCAAGCGCCGCCGTATTTTTTCACGATCGGGAACACTGCGTTCATATTATCGGCTTTGCCGTTGACGGAATTGATTATCGGAACGCCGTTATAAACTCTTGCCGCCGCGGCGAGAGCCTTGGGGTTGGCGGAATCGAGCTGAAGAGGTAAATCGGTCACCCTTTGGAGTGCGAGCACGACTTTGGGAAGCATTTCGACTTCATCGATTTCGGGGATACCAACGTTTACGTCGAGAATATCTGCGCCCGCCTGCTGTTGTGCAACCGCTTCGGCACACAAATAATCGAGATCGCCGTTTTTGAGCGCTTCCTTGAGCTTCTTTTTGCCCGTGGGGTTCAATCTTTCGCCTATGACCGCGGTTTTTTTGCCGAGTGTATAGCTTTTCGTGCCCGAGCAGACGGTTATTTCGCCGCAGGGCTTTTCGAGCTTGCATTCTCTGCCGATTATTGCAGAAGCGACCTGCTTTATATATTCGGGGGTTGTTCCGCAGCATCCGCCGACAGCGGCGATACCGTTTTCTGCCAAAAATGCCGCGAAGCCGTTAAAGCGTTCGGGAAGAACGTCGAAATAGGTGTTGCCGTTTTCGTCGATTTTCGGGAGTCCCGCATTGGCGTTGACTATTATCGGCTTGCCGCTTGCTTTTGCGAGCCTTACGGCTATACCCTGCATCGCATCGGGGCCCAAGCCGCAGTTTACGCCCAAAATATCCGCGCCGAGCGCAGAAAGATAAGCCGCAACCGTTTCGGGCGTTGCGCCGGTAAGCGTTCTGCCGCTTTCATCGAAGGTCATCGAAATCGCAACCGGCAGGCTTGTATTTTCCTTTGCGGCAATTATCGCCGCCTTACATTCGTAAAGATCCGAAAAGGTTTCGAAGAAAATAAGGTCGGCGCCCGCCTTTTCTGCGCCGATAACCGCGCCCTTGAATGCGTTCACCGCTTCTTCGAACGAAAAATCGCCCAACGGCGGCATTAATTTGCCCGTAGGCCCGATGTCCGCGGCGATAAATATTTGCTTTTTATATTCACCTGCCGCCTTTTTTGCCAGCGCGACCGCGCGTGCGACCTCTGCTTCGGGGTCTAAATTATGCGGGGCAAGCTTTGCCGCGTTTGCGCCGAAGGAGTTTGTGGAAATAACGTCCGCACCCGCTTCGATATAGGCGCGGTGGACCGAAATTACCGCTTCTTCGGCATTTATGTTCATCATTTCGGGAATTTCGCCCGCTTTCAAGCCGTGCGCTTGGAGCATCGTGCCCATTGCGCCGTCGAAAACGAGCATTTTTCTGCCGATTGCTCGGGAAAAGCTCAATTCCTCTTTATTGTTTGCAAATAACATAGGTGTGCTCCGTTTCGTCAGATATTGCGGATATAGGAAATATTTCCGAGTATTTCCGCAAGCACGTCGGGCTTATTCATCGCATAGATATGAATGTTGTTCACTCCGTTTGCGATAAGGTCTACGATCTGTTCGGTCGCAAAGGCAATACCCGCTTGGCGCATAGCAAGCGGTTTATCGCCGAAGCGTTCCACAATTTCGCGCAGGCGTCGGGGCACGGTCGTACCCGAAAGCGAAGCACTGCGTGCGAGCTGGCGGGCGTTTGTGATCGGCATTATTCCCGCAATAACGGGGATATTTATACCCTTGCGCTGAAATTTTGTCATAAACGAATACATTATATCGTTATCGAAAAACATTTGCGTGGTGAAAAATTCACAGCCGCTTTCGGCTTTGATTTTAAGCGCTTCTATATCCGCCGAAACGCTTGCCGCTTCGGGATGTCCTTCGGGGTAGCAGGCTCCGCCGACACAGAAATCGCCCTTTTGCTTTATCGAAAGCGCGAGGTCGCTAGCGTGGGCGTAGGTCTTTTTCGGTTCTCTGCCCTGAGGCATATCGCCGCGAAGAGCGAGTATATTTTCGATACCGTTTGCTTTGAGCGACGACAAATATTCGTCAAGCGTGCTTTCATCGGACGAAACGCAGGTAACGTGTGCGAGCGAAGCAACGCCGCAGCTTTCGACCGCTTCGGCAAGCTCTGCCGTAAAGCGCGCTGTCGAGCCCGCCGCGCCATAGGTTACGCTGATAAAATCGGGCTTGAGCGAAGCCATTTCGGTAACGATTTTGCGGCTTTGTTCAAGCTCTGTTCCGAGCTTCGGGGGGAATATTTCGGCGGAAACGGTTATTTCTTTGTTTTTTAAAATCTCGCTGATTTTCATTTTTCCGCGATACCTTTCTTATAGTTTCGGCGCGTGGCTTACAGTTTTTTAAAAACGTAATATTCCTTTTCGTTTTCCTCGCAGCCGTCAAAGCCCTTGCCGCCTTCGATTTTCAAAAGCTCAAAGCCATAAGCCAGCTTTAAAATTTCTTCACGCGTGTGGAGCTTTTGCTTTTGCGTTTCGAATTCGCGGTAATAGCTGTTATCCTCGTTTTCCGAAAATATGTCTATTTCGAATTCGCAGATTTTGGTTTTTTCGTTATAGGAATTGCGCCAGACGGCAAAAACGTCTTCGAATTCATAAACGAAATTGTTCCTGCCGAAGATATTTTTATAGCGGTATTCGGTGTTGATATCGAATATAAACAGCCCGCCCGCTTCTAAATAATTGCGCGCCAAAACAAAGACCTGCGCGAGGTCTTTGTTTTTTGTGATATAGTTCAGGCAGTCGAACGATGAATATATCGCCTGCACCGTGCCGTAAAGCTCGAATTCACACATATCCTGACAAAGCAGAAGCGTGTTTTTGCCGTAATTCCGTTCCCGCGCGATATTCAGCATTTCGGGCGAGAGATCCAGCCCGATCATATCGTATCCTTTATCGGCAAGCAGGGCGGTTATGCCACCCGTGCCGCAACCCAGATCGAGCACCTCGCGCACTTCGATTTCGGCAAGCGAAAAATATTCGCAGAGCAGTTCGGCGTATGGCTTGTATGCCTCGCCGTTTATCTTATCGTAGATAGAGGCGAGCGCCGTGTAGCTCATTATTCCGAAATACGATCAAGCACCATTGCGTAGCCGTCGCTTCCGTAGCGGAGCGCGCGGTTAACGCGGGTGATTGTAGCTGTCGAAAGGTGAGTCTTTTCGGCAATTTCGTTATAGGTGTTGCCGTCGCGGAGCATTTCTGCCGCGGTAAGACGCTTGCTCATTTCGGTGATTTCGCTGATTGTGCAGAGGTCGGAAAGGAAACGGTATGCTTCCTCGACGGAGCGCACGCTTACGATTGCCGCCGCAAGCTTATCTGTGTTGGCGTCTTTTACTTTTTCGATCATTTTATTAGTCCTCCGTATTGAATTCTATTTCGTCCGCTTTAAAGGTTCCCTTGATAAAGCGGTAGGTATCGTTATAAACCGAGTGCAGATAGGGGTCTTCGGATTTATATGCCGCATAGTAAACGTCGGGTACACCGCCCTGATAATACATGTGCGCCGCGTCCTTCATATATCCGGTTATCGCGCCTGCGGCATAATATTTTTTGATTCTTTCGATATGCCATGCATCCGTTCCGCCGACTTCGAGCTCGATACACATACCCAAAAGCTTTGCGGTAGCCGCCGCATCGAAAAGACGGGAATCGGGCACTGCCTGATTGAAGGCATAGTTCGGCTGATAGCATACAATGTCGAAGCCGAGATTCTTCCAATCGTTATAGCCCGATGCATGATAGTAGGGAATCCAGGTGGTCATCAAGCCCATTTCGCGAACGTAATCGGTCGTGTAACGAAGAAGCTCTAAAAGCTGGCTGTCGGCATAATTGATTTCTTCGGTAAACCAATAATAGCCCTTAAGATCGAGATGCTTGTATTGCTTTTCGTTGAAACGCTTATACTGTTCGTCGATAAGCCATTTAAGCGCGGCTTTTCTGTCTTCAAGCAGGGTGAAATCGAGATTTCTGCCCTCTACCTCGCCGAATTCTCTTACTTCGGTTACGGGGTAAAGAATCGAGAAATAAACGCTTACCTTATAATCCTTGATGCCGAGCTTTTCGCCGACTTCCTTTACCGCTTCTTCAAGCGCGTCCATATTATATCCGTCGATAAACTGGGTATCGATATAATACTGCCATTTTTCTTTTGTGAGGGGGCGCTTTTTATATTTATCGTAAAGGAATGCAACGTAGGGAAGGAAGAGATAGCCGTCGAAAAGGGTATCTTTAATTTCGCCGTCTTCGATATACGCAACGTGCGGCATAAAGATTTCTTTCGTTATCGGTGCTCTGTTTTCGTGGCAGAAATATGCAAGCAGAACGTCCTTTGCGCCGAGCGCTTCGGTCGATGCAAACATATTCGGATATTCGTTTTCCTTTATTTCCTCGGGAACGATTGCTACTGCTCCCTCGTTATCGGTACAGCCGTAAACTTCGAGCTCGTCGATCCAGATATGCGAGGAAACGTTAAAGCCGAATTTAACGTATCTTGCCTTGAAGGACTTCGAAAATTCGGTTTGCTTGCGGATAAACGCGGGCGATTCTGCCGAGTAAAGCTCGGTGAGCTCACCTGCCTTTTGCCAGCCGATACCGTCTTCCGAAAGAAGAACCGAGATTCTGGGCGGTGCGCCGACGCCTACTTCATCTTCGCGAAGAAGGCTTATGCCCGCGCCCGTGATTTTGCAAACGCTGCCGAGATCGTAAAGAATCGTTCTTGCACAGCCTGCGGTAAAATGGAAATATGCGGGGTCGTGACAGCTTGCGGATTCTGCATATTTACCGTCGGTAAGATTTTTGCAGTCCGCGGGGCTGTTGAACCAATCGGTCGTGTGGGGCGAAACGATTTTTTCGTAATTCATGATCTTCTGCGGAAGTCCGAGAAGAAGGTTTTTGATTTCTTTGGATTTTTCGACTTCCTTTTCGGGAAGCAGCTCAAGTTCAAAATCGCCGTAGAAGCTTACGTTTCCGTCCATTTTAAAATCCCCTTATTGCTTTTAAACATTAATGCGTTAGTTTATTATACAATTATTTTTCTCACTTTGCAAGAGTATTTTAACAAATTAATGCGATTTTCTTGCAAAATGCTAAAAAATGCTATATAATTCAAGTACAAAATATATGTTTTGAAGGGACTAAAGCGCCATGAAACGTTTTATTGCTCTGTTTTTGGTGGTTTTGAACTGCTTTTTGCTTGTTCCGCCAACGGCTTCCGCGCAGGAAACGAACCTTGCGCTCGGAAAAAGCGTAAGGGTGGAAAGCCATATTGCGAACTCGCAAAGCTATAACGAGGTCGAGCGGATTGATTCGCCGCAGGTGCTTACCGACGGTGTTTACCGCAAAGTCGATTACGGCGATAACGGTTGGATGAAGTTTTACCGCGCAACAGGCAGAACGCTTACCGTCGATCTCGAACAGATCTGCACGGTCGAGCGTGTATTTACCCGTTTTATGCAAAACAGTCAGGCGGGCATTGTCGCGCCAAAAGCGATAGAGGTATATACCTCCTGCGACGGCAGTAATTTTGTTAGGGCAGAAATACTTTCGGGCGGGGAAAGCCCCTTTATCCCTTCGTACGGGAGAGAAAATTTCGTTGCGGAATACAATATCAGGCTCACCCCGATACGCGCGCGTTACGTTGCGATAAGCTTCGACGTTACGGTGAACAGCTTTACCGACGAGCTTGAAATATACGGGAATGTCGGCTCCGAGCTTGCCGAACGCACCGATTACTGCAAAATCCTGCCCGAGCCTGTGGGTGAATACCTCGACCGCGGTGCTTTGGGCGGCGATACCGATATAGTATGCTTCCACGCAGGCTATTCGCCCGAAAACGAAATTATCGTAAACAACACGAAGGACGCGTTTATTCCTTACGTCGCATATATCGACGAAAAGAAAAAAATAACCGATACGATGTTCGATTCGGTTATGTTTCTTATATATCAGGGCAAGTGCCCATCGGGCGGCAATCTTACCATTGCGGGCGGAACGACCGTTATGAGCGATTGGGAAATGCTTCTCGACAGCTATTTCGCAAAGGATTACAATCTTTCTGCGCTCGATGCCGCGACAGCCGAATTAAAGCAAACGCTTTCGCTCCCAAAGGACCACAAAACCTCGGTTTATTTAACCGTTCCTTACCCGAAGATAAGCGATAACGATTTCGGTGATTACGACGGCGACGGGGTTACCGATAAAATCGACAGCTATGAAGCCTGCCTTGCGGTTACCGAATGGTTTTTGGAAGAGGTAGAGGCGCGCTACGAAGCCGCAGGGTTTGAAAATATCGAGCTGAAGGGTTATTTTTGCAACAACGAAGGGCTCACAAGGCAGTATTACGATTATGAATTCGATTTTGCACGCGATGCGGCGAAGCTGATGCGCGACCGCGGGCTTAAATGCGTGATGATTCCTTATTATCAGGCGGTTGGTATCGATGCGAACGACGAGCTTATGCTCGATGCGATGCTTATGCAACCGAATTTGTCGTTCAACGATACCTTGAAGGACAACCCCGAGGGTATGATGCTCGATTTTGCCGAAACGGCAAAGCAGTTCGGGCTGGGTATACAGATGGAAATTGCCGACGGTGTGCGTTGGGAGCCCGAACAGCTCGGAAAATACTATATGCAATATCTGATTTCGGCGAGCCAAAACCGACTTATGACCGAAACGGTACACGCCTATTACAACGGCGCAGGCCCCGGTGTATTTTATGACTGCGCGAAATCGACAAACGCGAATTTGCGTATTTATTACGATCTTACCTATAAATTTATAAAGGGCACGCTCGAATTTCCGCAGGAAAAGCTTTTAGAAACGGTTAAAACCGATTTTGAATGCGGCGAAAGCGAAAACATTATCGGCGAAACGGGGGTGCTGGGCGATTGGTTCTGCACTTACCGCATTACTACCGAGCCTGCACACGGCTACGTTAATCTTTTCGAGGGCGATAAAACCTTCCGTTACCGTGCCGACCGAAATTATACGGGCGAGGACGGGTTTGAATACGAAATTTTATACGGCGGCGAGGTTATCGCAACCCGCAAGGTGAATATAACCGTAAAAAGCTCGGCTGAAAGTCAAGAAACCGAATCCCAAACAGCCGAAAGTGCCCCCGAAGCCGAGAAAAACGGCGCGGGCACGCTTGTTGCCGTTATTGCGGTTTTCGCTGTAATTGCCTTGATTTTAGCGGTTTTTTTGGTAAAAGCAAGGCCGAAAAAATGAGATTTTCGTGAGAAAAAGATGAGATGAAATTCTTCTTTCCGTGTTGTAAAATGATTACAACAACCGAAGGGAGAAATGAAAAATGAGTTTAGCAATGGTGCGCGGCTTTTTTGACGACGCGCGAATTCGTATACTGCGTAAATACGGCGACAGATACGTTTTGATTTTTATGATGCTTGTAGGTATTTCGGAGCAGGACCTTCCGAATTCCGGATTGTTCCTGCCGAACGGGTTATCGATATGCGAGGACGACCTTCCCGCAATTCTCGGTATACACGAAATTTTCGTTAAGAAGGCGGTACAGCTTTTCGAATCGCTCGATATGCTCGAACGCGACGACGACGGCGTTATCTATCTTAATTATAACGGCTTGTTTTACGAAAAAACTACGTAAGTGCAAAAAAAGAAATCAAGCTTCACGATTAAATGAAGCTTGATTTTTTTCTTTAAATTCTTTTCAAGGGCGTAAAATCGGGGTCCCCGAAAATGCTTGCATTTTTGGGGTGTCTTAGCCCATTTCCAGAAGAGTCGTTTAGCAAGCTGCGTTGATGATGGTTGCGAAATCGGGAGCTTTAAGAGAAGCGCCGCCGATAAGACCGCCGTCAACGTTTTCTTTGCCGAGAAGCTCTTCGCAGTTCTTTGCGTTCATAGAGCCACCGTACTGAATGGTGGTTGCTTTTGCAACGCAATCGCAGTAAAGGCCTGCAACAACGTTACGGATGATGCCGCAAACTTCGTCTGCCTGATCAGCGGTAGCGGTTTTGCCGGTGCCGATAGCCCAAACGGGTTCGTAAGCGATGATGATGTTCTTCATCTGTTCTGCGGTAACGCCCATAAGAGCGATCTTGGTCTGCATCGAAACGATTTCAGCGGTGATGCCCTGTTCGCGTTCTTCGAGAAGCTCGCCAACACAGAGGATAACCTTCAGACCTGCAGCGAGCGCTGCCTTGGTTCTCAGGTTAACGGTCTTGTCGGTTTCGCCGAAGTACTGACGTCTTTCGCTGTGACCGATGATTACATATTCAGCGCCTGCTTCCTTCAGCATGGAGGTGGAGATTTCACCTGTGAACGCGCCCTTTGCTTCAAAGTGAACGTTCTGTGCGCCGATCTTTACGTTTGTGCCGTTTGCAGCTTCTGCAGCAACAGCGATGTCAACAAAGGGAACGCAGAGAATAACGTCGCAGCCGTTCTTGCCTGCGGTCAGCTCAGCAGTCTTTGCAACAGCTGCCTTTGCTTCAGAGG
>JAZTXJ010000094.1:0-13367 GCA_045636285.1 Eubacteriales bacterium | reverse complement strand
GAAAAATACGGACTTGTTAAGCGTCCCGCTTGAGTAAAGGTCCGCGCGACCGACCGCAACGACAACGTTTATGAAGCCGAAGGCGACAGGCTTATGGCAAGATGCTTCTGCCACGAGCTCGACCATCTCGACGGCACGCTTTATATCGACAAGGCGATAGAAATGTACGACCCCGATGATATTGAGGACGCAGAATGAGAATAGTTTTTATGGGTACACCCGATTTTGCGGTGTATTCGCTTGAAGCATTATATGAATCCAATCACGAAATAGCGCTTGTGGTAAGCCAGCCCGACAGACCGAAGGGCCGCGGATACACGCTTACCCCTTCCCCTGTAAAGCTTTACGCGCTCGAAAGAGGCACCGAGGTTATCACGCCCGAAACCTTAAAGGACGAATCGGTCATCGAAAAGCTCGAAAGCGTTAACGCCGATCTTTTTATCGTAACCGCATACGGAAGAATCCTTTCGAAGAGAATACTCGATATTCCCAAAATGGGCTGTTTTAATCTGCACGCTTCCATTCTTCCCGAATGGCGCGGCGCGGCTCCTATCAACCGTGCGATAATGAACGGCGACACGCTTGGCGGTGTTACCGTACAGCACATGGCAGAGGGTGTCGATACCGGCGATATTGCGGTTATAAAGGAAGTTCCTATAAATGACGGCTGGTGCGCGGGTGAATATCACGATGCGCTTGCGCTTGCGGGCAAGGAAGCGATAAAGGAATTTTTGCTTCTTGCAGAAAGCGGCAATATTCCGAGCATTCCGCAGGACCACAGCAAAGCTACCCACGCCGCAAAGGTCGGCAACGAGGACGCTTATCTTACCTTCGAAGAGCCCTCTTCCGCGGTGCGTAACCGTATAAGAGGTCTTTCCCCCTTCCCCGGCTCGTTCTTTTTCCTGAACGGCAAGCGTATTAAGGTAAGAAACGCAATACTCGGCAACGGAAGCGGCGAAACCGGAACTGTTATTTCGACAAACAAGGGCGGTATCGAAATCGCTTGTGCCGAAGGCAGTGTTATTATTACCCAGCTCTGCCCAGAGGGCAAGGGCGTTTGCGATGCGGAAAGCTTTTTGAGAGGACACAAAATCGAAATCGGGACCAAAGTAAATGAACGATAAGGCAAGGCTTGCGGCATACAAGGCGTTTTTGCGTATAAGCAACGGTGCTTATTCCAATCTTATATCCGATTTCGACGGACTTTCGGATATAGACAGAGCGTTTGCGGAAAGCATCGCTATCGGCACGCTCGAACGCAAAATTACGCTTGAATATATACTTTCGGGCAGGATAAAAAGCAAAACCAAGCCCGATATTATGAAGCTTTTAATGACAGGGCTTTACCAGATACTTTATCTAACCCGTGTGCCCGACAGCGCCGCCTGCGACGAAACGGTGAATATTGCAAAAGCGATATTCGGCAAGCAGAGCGCGGGGTTTGTAAACGCGGTTTTGCGCGGTATATGCCGCGAAAAAGAAGCGGTTTACGAGCTTATCGAAAACGCGGACGAGTATATTCGGTATTCTGTCGATAAAGAGCTTTACGAGCTTATAAAAACCCAATACGGCGAAAAAACGCAGGAAATTTTCGAAGCGTTTTACGGCAAAACCGAAACCTTTTTAAGAGTAAACACCCTTAAAAGTAATATAGAATCGGTTGCAAGTGCGGTAGACGGAGAAATTTTATCCGAAACCGCGGTTTTGTGCGGAAATACGAAAAAAGCGTTTTCGATTATCGAAAACGGTAGCTTTTACGTTCAGGGGCTTGCTTCGCAGAAGGCGGTTGCGCTTTTGAACGCAAAAAGAGGTCAAACGGTTATCGACGTATGTGCCTGCCCCGGCGGAAAATCGCTCGGCGCGGCAATAGATATGCAGAACGAGGGCAGAATTCTTTCCTTCGACCTGCACAAAAACAAGCTTCCGCTTATCGAAAAAAGCGCAAAACGGCTCGGAATCGATATTATTACGACCGACGTGCAGGACGCAAGGCACGCAAGGCAGGAGCTTTTGGGCACTGCCGACAGAGTTATTTGCGACGTACCCTGCAGTGGAACGGGAGTTATGGGCAGTAAGCCCGAAATAAAATACAAATCGCCGAAGGATTTTTGCGGTCTTTATCCCACGCAGAAGGCAATTATCGAATCGGCGGCTGAATATTTAAAGGTCGGCGGGGTTATGGTTTATTCCACCTGCTCGATCAACAAGCTTGAAAACGAATGCAACGTAAAGGACTTTCTTGCCACGCACAAGGGCTATTCGCTTGCTTGCGAAGAAACCTGTCTTCCCTGCGGGCGCGAAAAGGAAGGCTTTTATATGGCGAAGATTATACGGGAGTTTTAGAAATGAAGGCAGATCTGCTTTCGATGTTTCCCGAGGAGCTGAGCGCGCTCTGTGTTGAGCTCGGTCAGCCGAAATACCGAGGAAAACAGATTTTCGAAGGGTTATACAAGGGAATACGCGATATTTCGGAATTTTCCACACTGCCGAAGGGGTTCAGAGAAGCGCTTTCGGACAATGCTTTTATTCCGAAGGCGGAAATACAGCGCAAGCTCGTTTCGGCTATCGACGGCACGGTAAAATATCTTTACAGGCTTCACGACGGCGAAACGGTTGAAAGCGTTTTTATGCGCTATCACCACGGCAACACGATGTGTATTTCGACTCAGGTGGGCTGCAGAATGGGCTGTGCGTTTTGCGCGAGCACGAAGGCGGGACTTGTAAGGTCGCTTAACCCATCGGAAATGCTTTTGCAGATTATGGAATGCGAACGCGATTTGGGCGAACGCGTTTCGAATATCGTGCTTATGGGAATGGGCGAGCCGCTTGACAATTACGAAAACGTAATGAAGTTTTTACGGCTTGTCAATCACGAAAACGGGCTTAATATCGGCTTGCGCCATATTTCGCTTTCTACCTGCGGGCTTGTTGATAAGATAGACAGACTGGCAGACGAGGGATTGCCCGTTACTCTTTCGATTTCGCTTCACGCTCCGAACGACGAAATACGCAGGCAGACCATGCCGATTGCAAACAAATGGAGTATCGAAGAGCTTTTGGGTGCTTGCAGGCGGTTTATCGAAAAGACAGGCAGACGAATTTCGTTTGAATACGCGCTTATTTCGGGCGTTAACGATTCAAAGGCGCACGCAGAGGAGCTCGGCAGGCTTCTTTCGGGTATGCTCTGCCACGTAAACCTTATTCCCGTTAATCCGATAAAGGAAAAAAACTTTAAAAGAAGCGAAAAAAATGCCATAAAGGTATTTACAGAAACTGTTGAAACATATAGAATAAGTGTAACGGTAAGAAGAAAGCTCGGCGCGGATATAAACGCTTCGTGCGGACAGCTTCGCCAGGCAGAAACCGAAAAATAATCACAAAAGGGGGAACGGCAATGAAATACAGCGGAAAAACCGACGTCGGTATTAAGCGCCAGAACAATCAGGACAGCTATGCCGTTTTTTCCAAGGATAATTACTTCTGCGCGATAGTGTGCGACGGTATGGGCGGCGCAAAGGGCGGAAACGTAGCCAGCGGGCTTGCGGTAAAAACCTTTGCATCGGTTATAAAATCTGCTTTTTCGGCACGAAACGCCGACGATTTTAAGGAAAGCGAAATCAAAACCCTGCTCCGCACCGCGCTCGACAGAGCAAACGAAGCGGTTTATAAAAAATCGCTTACCGATACCGAGCTTGAAGGAATGGGCACCACGCTCGTCGCTTCGCTGGTATGCCTTTGCGGTACCTTTGCGGTAAACGTCGGGGACAGCAGGCTTTACCGTCAGTTAGACGGAAACATACAGCAGGTTTCGAAGGACCATTCGTTTGTTCAGTATCTTATCGATAAGGGCGAAATCACACCCGAGGAAGCCGAAACGCATCCGAACAAAAATATCATTCTGCGCGCTTTGGGCGTTAACGAGCATATCGACGGCGATTACTTCCGTATCGACAGCTACGAGCGTATACTTTTGTGTACCGACGGACTTACAAACCACGTTTGCAACAAGCGCATAGGCGAAATAATTTCGGGCTCGTATGCGGCGAAAAAGCCTTCTTATAAGGCGAGAGTCGAACGGCTTATCGACGAAGCGAACGTCGGCGGCGGGCTCGACAATATCACGGCGATACTGTTCGGCGGAGAATAGCTATTGATTCTGCCGAAATTAATATAAAGCAGCTAACAGGTTACAGCAAAAACATTAGGTGTTTGAAAGGAAAACGACCATGAACAAATACGAAGCATTTGTAGGTAAGGTTCTGGACGGAAGATACAAAATACTTGAGCTTGTGGGAATGGGCGGTATGGCTTGCGTTTTGAAGGCGCAGGACCTTGTTATGAACCGTATCGTTGCCATAAAAATTTTGAACGACGAATACAACGGTAACGAGCAGGCGGAAGCGCGCTTTATCGATGAATCGAAGGCTGTTGCAATGCTTTCGAACAAAAATATCGTAAGCGTTTACGACGTTGCTATCTATCCCGATATTAAATATATCGTTATGGAGTTTCTCGACGGTATTACCCTGCGCGAATATCTCGATAACAAGGGCGCAATCGGCTGGAAGGAAGCCTGCATTTATATTTTGCAGATTCTCCGCGCGCTCGAGCACGCACACAGCAAGGGCATTATCCACCGCGATATAAAGCCCCAAAACGTTATTCTTATGAAGAACGGCGATATTAAGGTGACCGATTTCGGTATTGCAAAGCTTCCGAATTCGGTTTCCGAGCGTATCGACGAAAAGGCTGTCGGCACGGTATATTACATATCGCCCGAGCAGGCGTGCGGTAAAGAAACCGATTATTATTCCGATCTTTATTCGGTCGGCGTTATGTTTTACGAAGCGGTAACGGGTACACTTCCCTTCACCGCCGAAACGCCTATGGAAATCGCAATGATGCAGGTTAACGACGATCCCGTTCACCCGCGTGATCTCGTGCTCGATATTCCTGTCGGTGTTTCGCAGATCATTCTTAAAGCGATGGAAAAATCCCCCGCAGAAAGATTCCAATCGGCGCATACTATGGCGAAAGCGATCGAATGGGTGCTCCGCTACCCCGACGTTATTTTTGCTATGACTCCCTCTGCGGCAGAAGAAAGCGCGGGTAAGAGCAGTGTCGTTTCGATCGATATGATCTCGACATCCGAAATCGAACCCTACGACGACAACGAAATTTCGGAAACGCTCGGCACGAAGAAAACCACTCCCAAGGGAACCGGCACGAAGGGCGGCACCAAGCAGCCGAGCCCCAAGGGCAAAAAGAAAAAGCGCAAAACCAGCCGTTCTATGTTCCCCATTATCGCAGGCGTTGCGATTGCGTTCTTTGTCGTTGCTTTGATGCTCGGTATATTCATTCTGCGCGATGCGCTTACCTCCTTCACCTCAAGCGATGACGAGGTAGAATCGGAATACCCGAATATCACCAACATGATTTACAGCGACGAGCTGAAAAACGATCTGAGAAACGGTAAATACGGTGCGAAATTCGTTATTGACGAAATCATTTACGAAGACCGCAGTGATATGGAAAACAACCTTATTATCTCTACCGAACCGCAGGCGGGACATTTGAGCAAGCTCGGCGAGGACGGCAAGCTTCACTTCAGCTCGATTACGGTAAACAGATCGCAGAAGGTCGTACTCCCCGTTATCGAGGGTTACCCCAGAACGACAGCGGAAACGATACTCAAAAAGCTTCAGCTTAACTACGAATTTATCAAAAGCAGCGAAACCGATAATCCTTATCTGCAAAACGGGCAGGTAATCAAATCCGAGCCCGCGAGCGGTGCAGAGCTCAAGGTCGGCGACACCGTAACCGTATTTATATATGAAAAGACCGAATCGCTCAACACGGCAAAAATGCCCGATCTTACCGGTATGACCGAAGCGGACGCGAGAAAGTTTGCAGAAACCTATGCACGCTACACCGTTCAGTTTGAATATATCGAAGCCCCCGGCGGCGACGGTCGTGTAAGCGCACAGAGCATTCCCGCAGGTATGGTAAGCCCCAAGGATACCGTGGTTATCGTTTATATTGCGGTACAGCCTCAGGGTATGCCCGATTTGCGCGGACTCACCCCCGAAGAAGCGAGCGCTTTGCTTGTGGGAACCTTCCCCGACAGACAGCTTAACCTTAACGTTATTTATATGAACGCGCAGGAAAGCGACCGCGAATACGTTAAAATGGCGGCTCAGGAATTCGATGACAATATGTTCTTGTTTATGGATTCGCTCCACGTGCTCGGCTGTACCTCGACCGAAATTTATGACGGATACAGCACGATAGTATTCCAGAGCATTCCCGAATCCAACCCTGTCGGCAGTGAGGTTTTGGGCATTGACGTTATCGTAGTTCAGTATACAGACGGCTCGTTCGGGCCCGAAAACCCCTTTGATGAAAGCAGTCAGCCCGAAAACAATCCGTTCGACAACACGGAGGTCATGCCTTGAGCATAATCGAAAAGGAAGGACTTCTTCTTTCGGGCAAAAACGGACTTTATACGGTTGAAGCAGACGGAAGCATTTATACCTGCCGTTCGGGAACGCGCGTACGCAAGAACGACGGCAAGATACTTGCGGGCGACAGAGTTATATTCCGCGACAACGGCGACGGCAACGGATTTATCGTTTCGATGTGCGAGCGCAAGAATTCGTTGGTGCGTCCCCCAGTTGCGAATATAGATCTTTTGGCGATGGTTGTCGCACCGAAGGACCCCGCGCCTTATCTTTACAATATCGATCTGCTCACCGTAATTGCCGAAAAGAACGGCATTGAATGCGCGGTAATAATTTCGAAGAGTGATCTTGCGAGCCACGCGGAAATACTCGAAATTTACAAAAAAACGCCGTTTAAGGTCGTTGTTACGAGCTCGGAAGCAAAAGAAGGAATTGAAGAAGCGAAGTCGCTTCTGAAAAACAAAATCTGCGTGCTTTGCGGTGCTTCGGGCGTCGGAAAATCGACTCTTTTGAATTCGCTTTATCCCGAGCTTTGCTTGGAAACGGGCGAGCTTTCGGAAAAGATCGCACGAGGAAAGAACACCACCCGTACGACAGAGCTTTTCCCGCTTGGCGAAGGGACCTATCTTGCCGATACACCCGGTTTTACGGCGGTCAACACCGAGCTTTACTGTGCGATAGACCACAAGGAGCTCCACACTCTATTCCCCGAATTTGCGGAGTTTGAACACAAATGCAGGTATGCCGATTGCACGCACACAAAGGAAACCGAATGCGGCATTTTCGAAGCGGTGCAGAACGGTGACATTGCTTTTTCGCGTCACGAAAGCTACAAAAAGCTTTACGGCGAGCTGAAAAGCATCGACAGATACAAATGATTATTTGGAGGACTATATGATTATCGGATATTATTCTATTGCAAATGCGGTAACGCTGTTTGGGCTGATCTCGGCAGTTACATCCTGCTTTCTTGCGGCGAACGGCAATATCAAATTTGCGCTGTATATGATGTTTCTCGCTTGTCTGTGCGACACCTTCGACGGAAAGCTTGCACGCGCAAAGCAGAACAGAACCCCCGCAGAAAAGTTTTACGGCGTTCAGCTCGACAGTCTTTGCGACGTTATCAGCTTTGGCGTAACACCCTGCTTTATCGCATTCTCGTTCGGCTTTGACGGCTGGTTCGACGTTCTCGTTTACTGCTTCTTCACCGTTTGCGGTGCGACAAGACTTGCATACTTCAACACCCTTTCGAACGAACACCCCGGCAAGATGATGAAATCCTTCCGCGGTATTCCGATTCCGATTTCGACCTTTGTTATCACCTTTTTGTTCCTTCTTACCACCTTTATCCCCGCAAGCATTACGGTATGGATATTCAGAATTGCGCTTATCGGCTTGGCACTCGGTTTTGTTCTTAATATCAAAATCAAAAAGCCCGATACAAAGAAAGCCGCAATCTTCCTTGCGATACAAATCGTCGTGCTCGTCGTATTGCTCATCGCAGGCGACTGCAACGCACCGATCGTACAATAAAAAAAGCAAAACGCTTCTCGGATTACTGCCGTGAAGCGTTTTTTATTGAATTATTAAAAAGAAAAGCTCCGAAATATTCGGAGCTTTAATTATTGAGTTTAGTCCTCTACTTCGTAATCGACGAAGATCAAGGGGTTTACAACTTCGCCATCGACGTGAACCTCGAAGTGGAGGTGAGGGCCGGTAGAATTACCGGTGGAGCCGATCTTGCCGACTTCATCGCCTGCTTTAACAACGTCGCCTTCTTTAACGGAAAGCTTGCTGAAGTGAGCATAAAGGGTTTGGATACCGTCGCCGTGATCGACAATTACACAGTTACCGTAACCGCCGTACCAGTCTGCACGGACAACCACACCATCTGCCGCGGCATAAACGGGATCGCCCTTACAGCCTCTGCCTTCTGCAACTATATCAAGACCGTTGTGGGTTCTGCCCCAACGGGGACCTACGTAAGAGGTGATGATACCATCGTAAGGCTTCTGGAACTTCGCAAGAGAAGCAACGTTTTTACCGTTGGAATCGGTACCGATACGTACCACTTCGTGAACGGGAGCAACGGTAACTTCTACGTTTACGGTTTCCTTGCCGTGATAAACGCCGTCAATAGAAACGAGCTCGTAGGTTTCAAGACCTTCGCCGTTATAGCCCTTCGAAACAACCTTCGTTACGCCGTTGCGGAGTGTATCGGTATAAACGGTTTTGGTATCGTATTCGAGAGTAACGGTTTCGGTATAGGTGGTTACCGAGCGAACGGTGAGCTTGCTTGCAAGAAGCTTGCCGTTATAGTCCTTAACGTAAGAAGCGATTGCAAGCTCGTTCTTTTTGCCGAGAAGCGATGCAAGGTCTTCTGCCGTTTGGAATGCTTCGGGTGCGAAGGCACCGGAAATATATTCGATATTGTTATTGAAGCTGTTTTCTGCCGCAGGATCAATACCGAGCTGAAGTACGCGAATGGAAAGCACTTCGGAGAATGCTTCTTCGGCAATTTCTTTATTGCCGACCGCCGCAACGAGTTCGCCGTCTACATACACGCCGTAGCCCTGAATATCGCCGTTTTCGGAAACGATCGATTCGGGCGGAGCCGCGTAGGAAGAGGGGTCTTCGATAATCGGTTCGCTTGCTTCGTTCCCCGCGAAAGCGAAGATGCAGCAAATAGCGACGGCAAACGCTAATGCGGAAACGATAGCTATTCGGTATTTCCTGAACAACAGCTGCGTTTTGGATAAATCCGCCAAAAGCTTTACCTCCAATGCACAACCGTGCTTTAATTAAACTGCCTGACTGTGAGCGAGATACGAAAATCCGCAAAAATCCGCAAATGCCATATCTGCCCAATTATGTTTCAATTATATACCATAATTTTGTTTTTGTCAAGTGGTATTTTTTTCGCAAAAAGCTATTGAAAAAAGGGAGTTTCGGTTGTATAATCATTCTGTACGTTTATATATGAAAGGATTATTTCGTTATGCAGATTACGAAGACACTTACCACCGCACCCAAGGCAAAGCCCGAAGGCGCACTTGGTTTCGGCAAAATATTTACCGACCACATGTTTATTATGGACTATTCCACCGAAAAGGGCTGGCACGATGCAAGAATAGTTCCCTATGGTGAAATTTCGCTTTCCCCTGCCGCAATGGTTTTCCACTACGGTCAGGAAATGTTCGAGGGTATGAAGGCATACCGCGCAAAAGACGGCAGAATACTTTTGTTCCGTCCCGAAAAGAATATTGAAAGAATGAACAACACCAATCTCAGAATGTGCATTCCCGAAGTCAACACCGAAGACGTTCTTCAGGCTATCGAGGAGCTCGTTCTTGTCGATCAGGATTGGATTCCCACTCAGGAAGGCACCTCGCTTTATATCCGTCCCTTCATTATCGCAACCGATCCCTTCTTGGGCGTTCACCCCTCGCACACCTATAAATTCATGATCATTCTCTCCCCTGTCGGCGCTTATTACGCAAGCGGTCTTGCACCCGTTAAGATCTGTGTAGAAGACGAATACGTCCGCGCGGTTAAGGGCGGTACCGGCTATGCAAAGGTCGGCGGTAACTATGCGGCTTCGCTCAAGGGTCAGGAAAAGGCAGAAAAGATGGGCTACGCGCAGGTGCTCTGGCTCGACGGTATCGAGCACAGATATATCGATGAAGTCGGCGCGATGAACGTTTTCTTCGTTATCGGCGAAAAGGTTATCACCCCCAAGCTCGAAGGCAACATTCTTCCCGGTGTTACGAGAGATTCGGTTATCAACTATCTTAAAGCGAAGGGCTATGAAGTTGAAGAACGCAGAATTTCGATCGACGAGGTTTATGAAGCGGGCACAAAGGGCGAATTGAAGGAAATGTTCGGCACTGGCACCGCGGCTGTTATTTCCCCTGTCGGTCTGCTTGATTGGAACGGCAGAAAGCTCGTTATTAACAACAACGAAATCGGTACCGTTTCGCAGATGCTTTACGATGAAATCACCGGTATTCAGTTCGGCAACAAGAAAGATGAGTTTGGATGGAGTTACGAGATAAAGAGATAACCCTTAACGAAACAAACGAAATTACGGGCGCAGATGATATTTCTGCGCCCGAATTTAAAAAGAAAAGGCGCTTTAACCCGATTAAGCGAATGAAGGAAGGCGGAATGTTCAACATCCACTTTAAAATCGTTTTGTGGGCTTTTGCCTTTTCGGTTGTTATATATATTTTTTCGCGGCTTGTTCCCGCCTTTGCGGAGCTTTGGACAAGGTATCCTGCACAGTGGATAAGGTTTTTACTTGCGAAAATCACGGGCTGGTTCCCCTTTTCGCTTGCCGAATGCTTATTGCTTTCGATTCCCATTCTCGCATTTTTCTATATCGTCGCTTCTTCGGTTTCGACAAAGCGCGATGAAAGCGACAGAAACTTTTACCGCTGGCTTCGCCCGCTCGTTTCGGTCGTGCTTGTTATTTTAACGCTCTTCTTCGGTGCGTTCGGACCCGCATACGGCAGAAACAAGCTTGCAAAGAATTTAAATCTTAACCAGAGCGCCGTTTCAGCAAACGAGCTTTACAGCACCGCGTTAAAGGTTTCAAAGGAAGCAGACGGACTTATTTCGAACGTAAGCTTTGATTTATCGGGTGCTTCGATAATGCCCTACGGTTACGCTACGCTTGTCGAAAAAATGAACGACGCTTTCGCAAAATACGCAGAAGGCGCCGATTATATTTCGCATTTCGATTCGAAGCCGAAAGCGATTGCGCTTTCCGAGCCGATGACCTATACGCATATTTCGGGTGTATATACCTTTATGACGGGTGAATCGAATATCAACACGAATTATCCCGATTTTCTTATTCCCTTCACTATGGCGCACGAAATGGCTCACCAGCGCGGTATTGCGCGCGAGGACGAAGCGAACTTCGTTGCTTTTTTGGTTTGTATCGGCAGTGACGTTGATTATATCCGTTACAGCGGATATGCGAATATGCTCAATTATCTCGATTCGGCGCTTGCAAAGGCAGATAACGAGCTTTACAAAACCTTTTTGAACACAGAGCTTCAGCGCGAGCTTTTGAACGAGTTTGTCGCCTATTCCGAATTCTTCGACAAGTACCGCAACAGCACAGCGAGCGAGGTTTCGGGCAAGGTAAACGACGCATTTTTGCAATCGCAGGGACAGCAGGCGGGCACGAAAAGCTACGGTCTGGTTGTCGATTTGGCGGTCGCTTATTACAAATAAGAAAACACCCTTTCGGTTTTTCTTCCGAAAGGGTGAATTTTTTTATTCTTCGGTTAATTTTTCGCCGCATTTAGAGCAGTATTTAGCGCTTGCGCCGTTTTCGGCTCCGCACTTTTTGCAGTAAAGGCGAGGTGCGTTTTCGGTTAGCTCTTCGTTTGCTTCTTCTGCAAAAAACTGTTGTTCATAAATAGGTTCTTGGGATTGTTGCGCTTCCTTATCCTCGAGCGTTTTACGCAATGCGAAATAAACGATCGCGCCGACAGGAACGAGCAATCTCAACACGGTTTTGCCGCTTCCGTAAACGATCAAGGAAGAATAGTTGAACAAGCCGAGCCCGAGATTGAAGCGGTTTCCGGTTTCGGCGGTAGTTATGCCGACAAGAAGCATACCGAGAACGATAATTATAATCCAGAGCGCCTTTTTCTTGATATTTCTGCGCGAGCAATCGACGATTGCAAGCACGACAACGGCGACAACGACGAGGTTCAATAGTATCATTGCCCATTGGAAAGGAGTCGCGCCGACCATATTATCGAGCGTACCGTTGTAGTAAAGCTCGGTATTTTCGATAGGAACCAAATTAAATCCCGCAAGATTTTTATAGCCCGTTATCTTAACGGCGGTAATAACGTATTCTCTGCCTTCGGCTTTGAACCTGTATTCAACGTCGTTTCTTTCGTATTGCTCGCCGTTTTCGATATTATAAGAGGTATTAAAGCCGATACAGTCGAGCTGATACTGCGTTACGTCCTGCAATTCGGTGCACATTTGGTTATAGAACACCGTGAACTCCTGCTTTGTGCAGACGTCCGACATAACGGAATATGCCGCATCGAAATTTTCCGCGATAATCGCATCGAGCAGCTTTACGGTATGGGCGCGGATTTCGTCATCGTCATACATTTCTGCCGAGCAGGAGCAAAACACGAAAACGAGCATAATTGTGATAAGCGAAAGCGCTAACAGCTTTTTCTTCATAGCATTACCTCCGAAGGATTACCGATTAATTCAAAAGCGATAACGAGTATTAAAAACAAAATCAAGGGTATGAATTGAATGAGGAAGCCGAGCAGGCTCTTCCCTCTTTTGCGGAAGACGACCGATAAAACGATAGAAGCGATCGAAACAAAGGGCAAAGCCAATCCGATACTGATCAGAAGCGAGATGATTGCTTGAACCGTTTCGGAATACATATGCATTGCATCTGCCATAAAAATCGAAAATACGCCGAAAAGCGAAAGCGGAATATAAATAACCGAAAGGACGATATTTAAAACGATACCGACAATATCGAGCTTTTTGTAATTCGCCTTTTTGGGTATTAAAAGCGCGATTATCAGTGCCGCGACAACGCAAATTCCGATTGCTATAAAAAACATTCGAACACCCCTTTGTGTTTAATGCATTAATATTATATCATATTCGTTTGCGTTTGTCAATGACGGTGGGTGATTTGCCGATTTGTCTGTAAACGAAACCAGCTCCAAACAAAAAGAACCGCACACGGCGGTTCTTTTTGTTTGGAGCTGGTGGAGGGATTTTTTGCAAACTCCGTCGCTTGCCGTGCGATCGAATGAAGTTATGAATTTATAAAAATGATGTATCGACTTCGTCGATATGATGTATTGCGCGCTTGCGCAATATGATATAAATTCGCTTCGC